>CAXBPN010000017.1:0-20012 GCA_963977515.1 uncultured Flavobacteriales bacterium | reverse complement strand
TTAACCCGTATTTAAAAAAAAGCTCTTGAGATTTTTCTATTACTTGATTTTGAAATTTCATTTTTAGTTTTTTTTAATAGATACTAATAAAGTTTTTTTGCAATTATTTTGTGTGTCGAAATGATGTTATTTTATGATATGAAAATAATGCTAAAGTTTAAATGCAAAATGCTTTTTATTTTACTTACCCGATTTTTAACGAAGTCATCGTCAATGCACCTGCTACTGCTTTGTCATTGAATAATTTTACTTCTTCGTTACTGTCCTGCAATGCCAATGAATAAAGCAAAGGCAAATAGTGTTCAGGTGTTGGTATAGCTAAGTCAAACGCTTTTCCTTGAGAACGGAAATTGATAAGTTCTTTATGATTTCCGTCATAAATAAACTTTTTCATTTTATCGTTGGCTTCAATTGCCCAATCATAACCAAATGTTTCATTTAATCTTCCCCATTCAACTTTACCAAGATTGTGTACGATGTTTCCACTCCCAATGACCAACACGCCCTTTTCACGCAATGATTTTATTTGCTGCGCCAGTTCGTAGTGATATTGTGGGTTTTGACTATAATCTATACTCATCTGAATTACTGGAATGTCTGCATTCGGATAAAGATGTTTTATCACACTCCATGCACCGTGGTCGAGTCCCCATTTTTCATCTAAACCTACTTCGGTTTTTGTGATGAGTGATTTTGTTTGTTTTGCTAAATCAGGACTTCCTGGTGCGGGATATTGCACTTCAAAAAGTTCTTTGGGAAAACCACCAAAGTCGTGAATTGTAGTTGGATTTTGCATGGCCGTTACAAAAGTTCCTTTTGTTTCCCAATGGGCTGAAATGCACAAAATAGCATTTGGTTTTGGAATGCTCTTGGCGATATTTCTAAACCCTGTTACAAATTCATTTTCTTCGATGGCATTCATCGGGCTGCCATGCCCTAAGAACAACACAGGCATTTTAGCCGTATTACTCATTAATTCTGTTATTTTATTTAATTCTTTTAGTTTCATAGCTGCTGCTGTTAATGGCAAAATTGCCAGTGATTTTAAAAATATTTTCCTGTCCATTACTCAATTTTTCTATTAATTGATAAAGCACCCAAAGGGCATTTCTTAACTGTTGCAATAATTTCTTCAGTAGAGCCATTTTCTACTTTTATCCAAGGGCTTTGTTTAGTGTTGAACACAAGTGGCAAGTTGTTTACACAATTAGCAGAGTGAATACACTTGTCAGATTGCCATACAATGGTTATTTCACCGTTTGAATAATGTTTTGTAATGTTCTTCTTATCCATGATTATTTGATTTTATAGCACATCATTAAATTCTTTCACTTTATCAAAAACACTTCTCGCAAAAGGACAAAGCGGAACAATTTTAATTCCTTTTTCTCTTGCAAATTCTACAGCTTTTGTAACCATTTGTTTACCAATTCCTTTGCCTTTTAAAGAAACATTTACATCTGTGTGGTCAATAATTATTCTGTCCGTTCCAGCCCATATATAGGTCATTTCTGCAAGTATTTCATTACCTTTTTCAACATAGAATACTCCCTTTTTGGTGTCGTCTTTTTGCAGTATTTCCATTTTTATTTTACAGTTTTACTAAGGGTTAATTTACGAAAAACCAAACTATCTACTGCAATTTTTCCTGAACCTGAAATTAAAAGGACAATGTATATAACTGTGTAAAGAAGCGGAAGTTCTTGTTTGCCAAAACCATCACTTGCATGAGCAATAAATGCCGCTACTAACATTGTAATAATTAAAGGTATGGCCGAAAACCGGGTTGTTAAACCAATCATTAGAAAAATGGAACAGAACACTTCAGCAAACACAACAAGAGCTAATGAAGCTGTAGAGCCAACACCAATGGGATCAGGAAATAGGATAGGCTCACCTGAAAACAAATTTTCAAATTTACCTATACCATGTGTCAACATAAATCCTCCCCCTGATATACGAAGTATAAGCAATGCAAAGTCAATGTTCTTAGGATAACTGCCCGGATTGAAAATAGTTTTAATCATGATTTTATATTTTTAGTTTCCAAATTGCCCCGTTTTTAGTGGTGCGTTTTTCTAATTTTCCTTTTGAAGTCAATTCATCCAAAAATTGCTCACTTTCCTTTCTCGGTGTTCCTGATAATTCAGCAAATTCTTTGGCTGTAAGTGTTGAATACTTGGCAAACAATTCTTCCCAACTTTTTTTGTATTCAATTTTTGTTGCCGTTGGTGCTAATTTCAACACCGCAACTTCGTAAAATGAGTAAGGTTTTGAGCCATAAACGAATTCTTTATTTCCTTTAGAGTCCACAAAAAACATAGTAGGAAAACCTCTTACGCCAAGCTTTTTTCCCAATTTCAAATCTTCCTGAAACAACTCCATCGCTTTCCCTTCAAAGTCCGTTTTAAATTGTGCTACATTCAGTCCAACTATTTTTGCTGCTGCTTCTAAATATTCCCATTTCGCAATGTTTTTCTTTTGCAGAAATACCATTTCTCTAATTTCACGCAGAAACAAAATCGCTTTTTGTTCGCTTTGTAATTGTGCTGCTTTGAACGCAATAGATGGCGGATAGGAAGAATTCAATGGGTCTTCCAGCCAAACATCTCCATCAATAGGCATATCGTAATGCACACTCACTTCGTCCCAGTGATGAGTCACATCAGATGGTTTGCTGATGCCACCACTATTGTAACTCCAATCGGGCAGTAATCCGCCCATTCGGTATTCAATTTCAATACTGTTGCCATATTCCAATTTCAGTTTACGCAATTGCGGTTCAATACCCCAACATGATGAACAAATCGGGTCGGTGTAATAAATAACCTTTACAGATTTTTGTGATGATTTAGAAATTGATGTTTCCTGCTCCGTTTTTAATGAATCAGGCATTTCACACATTCCTGTTTCTATGTCGCATAAAAGCGGATTATTATTTTTTGATTCCATTTTATTTTGTGTTTGTGATTGGCAGCTTGAGCTACCAAAAGTTAAAAGGCCAATGATTACTAATACTTACAGCTTCATTCCATGTATTCAATTATGAGTTGCCGTAAATATTCGATTCACCACCATCAATGGCTATGGTTTGTCCGCTCACATAGCCGTTATCCTCGCTCAAAAGAAAGGCAACTAATTTGGCTACTTCGTGTGGTTCCCCTAATCGTTTTGTCGGGTTGCGTTGAGCGTATTCGGTTTCTGCTGCTTTTGGATCTTCAGGATTCACCTGCTTAAATGCTTCTGCAACCATAGGAGTTAATATTGCTCCAGGAGCAATGGCATTGGTAAGGATTCCATCTTTGCCGTGTTCTAAAGCCGCATTTTTTGTCATACCCGAAACAGCGTGTTTACTTGCCACATAAGGCATTTGGTTCAACACCCCACGAATACCGCCCACAGATGCTACGTTTACTATACGACCAAATTGTTGCTTTTGCATCACAGGAATTACATAACGCATTCCATAATACACGCCCATCAGGTTAATGTCAATCACCTTTTTGAAAATGTTTACATCATACTCGGTAATACTTGCTTGTTTACCTTCAATACCTGCGTTATTGTATAGCCCGTCTATTTTTCCGAAGGCTTTTACCGCTTCATCTACATAGTTTTTAACGGCTTCTTCTTTGGAAACATCAGCTATCAATGTGATAGTTTTTACTGCGGGAAACTCTTTGGTTATTTCCGCTTTTGCATCAATCAATGCTTTTTCATTGAAGTCAACCAGTACAAGGTTTGCTCCTTGTGAAGCCAATTCTTTTGCTGCTGCTAATCCAAGTCCCATCCCGGCACCTGTGATTATAATTACTTTGTTTTTCATTGTCGTGTGTTTTATGATTGTTTTACAAATTGAACTTCACCTGATAATTTTACCTCATCGCTCACTAAAACGCCACCTGTTTCTAAAGCTGCGTTCCAGTTTAAACCCCAATCCTTGCGATTGATTTTTCCTTCTACGGAAAAACCTGCTTTTTCATTTCCCCAAGGGTCTTTATTTACACCGCCAAACTCTACTTCGAGGGTTAATTCTTTACTAATTCCTTTGATAGTAAGAATACCTTTCAACTCATATTCATCATCGTCTTTCGGTTTGAACGAAGTGCTTTTGAACGAAAGTTCTTTGTAATTTTCCACATCAAAGAAGTCGGCAGATTTCAGGTGATTATCTCTGTCGGTGTTATTGGTGTTGATTGATGATGCGTCAACTACAACATTCAAAGATGATTTAAAAATATCGTTTCCATCGACTTCTACCGAGAAGTTTTTAAATTCACCTTTTACGTTAGTAATCATCATGTGTTTTACTTTAAAAGTAAGCTCACTGTGTGTAGGGTCTAAAACCCATTTCGTTGTTGTTTTTGTCACTGTTTCCATTTTTATTGTTTTAAATGATTAATAAAATTTATGATACAAAGGTGCAATCATTTAAAGAGAAGGGGGTAACAGTATTTGGAAGAAGAGTTGTAAAATCAGGAAAGGAGGTTTTTCATTTCTTTCCGAAACTCAGAAGGTGTTTGTCCGGTTCGCTTTTTAAATACATTGGTGAAGTAGGCTTTTTCATTGAACCCCAAGTCAAATCCAATTTCTGAAATATTTTTGTTCGTATGAGTTAATTGATTTTTTGCTTCAATTAATTTTCTGGTTTCTATGATTTCGCTTACGGTTTGTTGAAGAATGTTTTTGCAAATTAGGTTCAGATTTCTTGCCGACATAAACAGTTTTTCAGCATAAAATTCCACTCCCAAAGGTCGTTGGTAGTTTTCTTCCAAAATTTGTAAAAAGTTTTGCAAGGTGGTATTTTGTGTAGGGCTTATGCCGGTTTCATTGGGTGTAATTTTATTTCTTTCCGATTCTATCATAATGAACAAAGCGCTCAGCAAATGCTTCACGACACTTAGGTCGGGGTTTACCTGCTGCATTTCTCCGTTTATGATCTCGCATATTGTGGTCAGGCGTCTAAAGCAATAGTCTTTTGGCAGCTTTAACATTGCGTGGTTGTGGTAATTAGCGTATAGCTGAAAAGTTATTTCTGGAATAAATTCGCTTTTAAACCGAAGGACCCACATATCACATTTCCCATTACTCAATTTTGGAATCACACGGTGAACCTTGCCTTTGGTTACAAAACTTATCAATGGAGCCTCCAACAAGGTGTTCTTGAAATCAATAAAGTGTTCTAATTGCCCTTCAATGCCAATAATCAACTCTTCAAAGTCGTGTTTGTGCGGCTCGTCTGGTAAAGCACTTATTTTGGTGGCTTCCGCTTTGTCGACTATAAATATTTTGAAAAGTTGATTCATGGTATTAAAGTTTGGATTTTAATCGAGCGGTGGGAAAAAATAAAAATACAGAAGCGTTAGCTTTTGGGCCGGCTGTCTTTTGGTTCATTTGTCCCGTCATTTTATGTTTATTTCTGTAGTTCATTCTTGCTCTGTAGTCTTTTAGACTTGGAGATAACTTGTCATATATGTGTACAAAAAGTAAACATATCCTCCTAAAACGACAATAACATGTAAACTAATTAGGTTTTTTATCCTAAGACAAATGTATTGTTTATTTTTAGCCTAGTGGAGAAACGTAAATTTTAATATTTGAAGGGGTATTCCTTGTTTGATTCTTGAAATCAAATTCAAATAGCATTTCACTGTATTCTGTTTTTATCATTAACTTTTATATTTCACTACCGTTCCTCTTAACAGGGCCACGAGGCTGTATGATGGGGAGCGGCTTCTAAAGTGTACATTTTAGTACAAAATCGCAGAAAAGCGTACTTTTGATTTTTTTAATTAAAGTAGCTGAAAGCTTACAAGAACAAAGCTTACAGAAAATATTTTAAATCTCGTAGGGTCGATTGAAAATCCATGTGTCTCTAGTTCTGTTTCTAATTGATTACTAGATTAGTATTGTAATAATAACTTAGCCCTGAATTAAGCTAGTTTTCGGGTGATTGAAACTTTGCGATTTACTAAAACATTTTGACTATTATTTTGGCTTACTAGTGTTTGAAATTTGAAGAAGCGATAACTAACCCAACAATAAAATGGATTCAGACAATTTTCTATGAGAAATTTGTGCGTAAATCATGGTGGACGAAATAGATTTGTGTCCTAATAACCGTTGAACAACCTCAATAGAAATTCCTGCATCTAACGATTGAACAGCAAAAGTATGTCTACCAACATGACAACTTATTTGGTTTTTAATGCCGGCCATAATTTTCATAGTTCTTAGGTGCTTATTTAAGGTCTGGTTACTAATTCTAGGAAATACATATTGTTCTCCTTTCTTACCTCCTTGATATTTTATAATAATCTTCTTTGCAATAGATGACAAAGGAAAATGTAACGCACCTCTTGTCTTTTGTTGTTCCATTCTTAACCAAAGTAAACCATCAGTCGAATATTCAAGATCATGGCATCGTAAGTTTTGAAAATCTCCATATCTGAGTCCACATTGACAAATGAATTGAAAGAGCTCTCTTGTTCGTGATAATGCAGGATATTCAGAAACATCTAACTCTTCTAATTTCTTCAGTTGTTCTAATGTCAAGTAGCTTATGTTTTGTGTTTTATCGTGTTGTACTTTATAGCCTTCAAAAGGATTCTTTTCAATTAGCTCAGATTTCACAGCTTCATTTACAATTGCTTTAATTCGTTTAAGATTTGTCACAGCACTAGAGCGCATCATAGGTCTTCCTAATGATTCTATCTGATGTGATAGCAGGTAATTCTCAAATTCACTAATGAAGTTTTTAGAAAGCTCTCCTAGCTGTATATTTTTCCATCCTTTACGAATTAAAAAATCAAACAAATGGTTTCTTGCCCTTACATATTGATCAATAGTAGATTGTCTGTAAACAGTTGTTTGTTGTTTTTTCTGTTCAACAGTCTGATCATAATATTCAAGAAAGGACATCTCATTACTTTTCACCTTAGTTCCAGTTATAACTTCTCGAATCATTTTCAAAGTAGGTTGAACAGAACCTCTTTTTAAATCATCAAATGCAGTACTGATTGCAAGATGAAACTCACCTATCTTTTGATTACAATGAATGCTATACTGTTTGTTCGGAATGAACAGGTTATTGTCAAAATCCCAATCACATAGAGCAACCTTCATTCTAAGTGACAATTCAAGTTTGGTTCTTTTATAAAGTACTCTTGCGTATATGGTGTAAGATTCTAACTCCTTCTTACCATACTGATGCAAGTAAATTTTAACAGTTGGCCTTTTTTCTTCAAAGTATCTCATGGACTATTATCTATTTTTCTCGTTCTCCTCTAGTAATTCTTTGATTTGAGACAAACGATAGAAATTAGCTTTACCAGAAATACTGGACGAAGTTAATTTACCTTCCTTTCGAAGAATTAAGAAAGTGCTTTTAGAAAGATTGGTTAGTTCGACAGCTTCGTTTTCACTTATCCAGTCACCGAAAACCTTATCCCTTTGATAGTTGGATTTGTGTATTTTAAGTAGTTGATCTAACTTATGTTCTAACACCCTAATTTCTTCTACTATAGTTGTCATATCAGCAAGTGTAGCCGTTTTATTTGATTCATCAGTTTCCATTATATCTAATGCTAAATTTTTAATACAAAAATTGTAGTAATCTTTTAATTATTTGATGGTAGATGGAAACCGTTTTTCAGTTGGATGAAACTTTTTCCGCATGAAATAAGAACCTTAGTTAAGATTGACTAAGGTTGTTTTAGGTCGTATCGAGTGCTTAGTTACGTGGTTATAAAACTTCAGTAGAAGTGGAAACAGAATTTAACAAATTGAAAAATGTAGCATAGGTCTTAACTTTTTTGTCCCACTTGTTGTAGGAATTCCATTCCTTTCTTTTAATGTTCCCTCCTCTTTGTGTAGCTTGAATTAATGAAAGATGAAGAAAGAGGAGGGAATGTTAAATGATAGAAATAGTTGATTTCTCTATTAAGTTTGCTATCTTATCCCAAAGGTAAATACGTTGTTGCAAAGCTTGTTTAGATACAGTTAAGACTTCCTTCCATTTTTGATTGTCATTACTACATAATTCTGTAATCATTTGTAAAGATAAAGGCCCATGCTCATCACCATCTAATTCAATATGACGATTTAAATAATAAAGTAGCTTGCTATATGATGTACTTTGTTTTTTTTCTGCATTTTTCATTATCTTTAAATAACTATTGAAAATTTTAAAAAGTAACATATCCCTTTAAAAAAATGTTCGGTTTTTTTATAAGATCAGTAATCTAAAACTTATAATAATATCGTATATTACTAAGTATGAGTCCAAAAAATATTATTTTTGAAAAATAAAATATTCCATTTAAAAAGAACTTGAATTGAAACAGCCTTTAATCCGAAAGCACAGTATGGTCGAGATTGTTGAGGTTTTAGGTGAGACCCATCTATTTAACGGGTTGCATGTACATATATCTAAGAAAGAACTTACCGAAGCTTTTTTTTCTTACCCCTTTAGAACGGATCAATATGTTTTTTTATTGGTGCTATCAGGAAGTATTAAGGTTCAATTAAATTTAATAACATACACAGTTGAAAGCAATGAGATATTGGCATTTACTCCTAAAACAATAATTGATATAGGAGAATCTTCTCATAAGGTAGATATGATAGTCATTAGTTTTTCTATAGACTATTTGCTTAAAACTCCATTTAAGAGTTTCGAAATTAATGCTTTTGACTTTTTTTTTACTGATAATATTGTAAAATTAGAACTTACTAATAGAGAAACGACACTATTTGTTACTCTTGCAGAATTATTAGTACAAAAAAGCATTGCGAAGGAAGAGTTTTTTAAAGACGAAATCATTGCTCATTCTTTTGGCTTATTTATGTATCATTATGCTTCTGTTTTTAGAAGGATTTATCCAACCTTAGAGATTGAAATGTCTAGACAAGAAGAATTGGCATTTCGCTTTGAAAAAATTCTTAATGAGAATTTAAAACAAGAACGTTCAGTTCAGTTTTATGCAGAGGCACTCTATGTAACACCTGGGCATTTATCTAAAGTTTTAAAAGAAGTTTCAGGAAAAACAGCCGCACAAATAATAAATAGTGCTGTTATGATGGAAGCTAGAGTATTACTCAAGAATCCATCATTAACGATTGCACAAGTGGCAGATGAACTTCAATTTAGCAATCAATCTTTTTTTGGTAAATATTTTAAGAAAAATATTGGTTATTCTCCTTCTGAATATCGAAAAAATATATAATCAGACGATTTTTAGAGAATAATCATTTATTGACCAATTGTATCCTTGTTCAAGTATACTTTTTAGAGGCGAATAAAAGGCTTGAAATATTGTTATTTGTTGGTTTTAGGCTATTAATCTATCTCTTGTTTATATTGTTTATCACAATTTTAAATCCCTGTTTTAGACCAATTAACGCTTTGAACAGACCTTTTTTAGCCGTTTAAATAGAATCATTTTTGCTGAGTAAATTTTTAATAAATAAAACTCATCTATAATTAGATCTATGAAACGAATTATCGCTCTACCAACATTAATTTTAATATTAATAGGTTGTTCTGAAAAAAATGAAACAGTAAAAGAAATAGGGATACCAAAAGTTACTGTTAAACAAATCAAAAAAATAGCTGAAAATGAAGTTCTAAATTATAGTGGGACTATTGAAGCAGATAATACGGTATCTCTTGGGTTTTCTGTGCCTGGTAGAGTTGTAAATGTATATGTGCAAGAAGGAGAGAAGGTTGAGAAAGGACAATTATTAGCAGATATAGAAGCAACCACTTATAAAAATGCTTTTGACATAGCGAATGCTGGACTAGAACAAGCGAATGATAATTATAAGCGTCTTAACGAATTATATGCTAAAGGTAGTTTGCCAGAGCGTGATTTTATAGCGGTTAAAGTTGCTCTAGCACAAGCTAATGCTAATAAAAATTTAGCAGCAAAAAATTTAACAGATGTAAGCCTATATGCTCCTTTTAAAGGAATGGTCACTTCTAAAATGACAGATATAGGTGCTACAGCAGCCCCAGGAATGCCTGCATTTACAGTAATGAAAACTGATCAAATGTATGCAAAGGCTTCTATTACTGAATCAGAAATTTCAAAACTTAAAATAGGAACAGATGCTAATGTGGAAATTGCTTCTATGGGAGAAATTTTTAAAGGTAAAGTAACTATTGTAAATTCAAGTGCAGATGCTGTAACGCGTACATTTACTGTTAAAGTAAGATTAGATAATGCTGAAAACAAATTGTTGTCAGGAATGATTAGTGATATTCAAATAGAAACTGGCGATTCGATAGATGCAATAACAATACCTACTCAAGCAATTGTAAGAGATGCAGATGATATTATTTACGTTTTTGTAGTTGTGGGTGATAAAGCGATTAAAAAAAGAGTCACTATTGGAAATTTTAAAGGTACAGAAGTAATTGTAACCGATGGTCTAAGGTTAGGGGATAAAGTAGTAGTTGAAGGACAAAGAAACTTAAAAGATGGTCAAACTATTTCATTATAATTTAATCTAAAAAGACATTAAAAAGATGAAAAAAGTAAAGATAAATTTTATAGAAGCAGCAATGAAATACCGACAGGTAACCATTGTAATGACCATATTATTGATGTTGTTGGGCGTATATGCATTAACAACAATGGCACGTAGTGAGGATCCGCAAATTACAGTTCGTAAAGGACTTATTATTGCTGGGTTTCCTGGGGCTGATGAGTTGCAAGTGGAGCAGCAATTAACAGAAAAAATTGAACAATATTTATTTGGTTTTGAAGAAATTAGAAAAGAAAAAACAATTTCAGAAACCAAAGAAGGTCAAGTTATTATTACAGCAGAACTAAACGAAAATGTAAAAAATACAAAACGTTTTTGGGCAACCTTACAACATGGCTTGAATACCACATTTAGACAAAACTACACCTTGCCAGCTGGCATGATTGGACCAGTCGTAAATAGCGATTTTGGTGATGTAGTAGCACAAATGATTACTGTATCTGCACCAGAACGTAGTTATGCAGAAATTGAAACTTATTTAGATAAATTGGAAGATGGTTTAAAAACCATTCACCAAACCTCTAAAATAAAACGTTATGGCGGTCAAAAACAACAAATTTATGTAACGGTTGATGACGATAAAATGCAACAGTATGGTTTTGATTTTTCAACCATTGCACAAGTTATTCAAATGCAAAACAATACTGGTTATTCTGGAGGAATCACTTTAGAAAATTCAGAAGTATCTGTTTTTGCAAAAAATCAATATAAAAATGAAGTCGATTTAGGTAATCAAATCATATACAGTAGCCCTGATGGCAAAGTAGTACGTTTAAAAGATGTGGCAACCATTGAGAAGCGTTATGAAGAAACAGCTAGTTATATAAAAGTAGATGATAAAAAAGTAATGATGCTTACGGTAGAAATGCAACCTGGAAATAATATTGTTCAGTTTGGAGAAAAATTAACCGAAAAAATCAATGAAATAAAACAACAACTTCCACAGGATGTATCTATAAATACGATTGTAGATCAACCTGCGGTTGTAAAAGGTAGTATTAGTCACTTTATGCTAGAATTTATAATTGCAATACTAGCAGTAATTATTGTGGTAATATTTTTATTGCCATTCAGAGTAGCAATTGTATCAGCAGTTGCTTGCCCTATTGCTATTGTAATCACTTTTGGTATCTTAAATATTTTAGGAATTGAAATTCATCAAGTAACATTGGCCGCTTTAATTATTGTGTTGGGAATGGTGGTAGATAATGCTATTGTTGTTGTCGATAATTATATAGAAAAATTAGATGAAGGGGTTGATAGATGGTCTGCTGCTTGGCAAAGTGCAACCCAATTAATGGTGCCTATTTTTACAGCAACAATGGCAATTATTTTTGCTTTTTTACCATTGGCATTTTTCTTAAACGGTATTGCTAAAGAATTTATTCAAGCCTTACCTATTGCAGTAGCAGTTGCTTTATTTGCATCTTTATTGGTAGCATTATTATTAACACCTTATATGTGTTATGTGTTTATTAAAAAAGGATTAAAACATAAAGTAAGCGATCAATTAGAGAAAAAGAGTTTGTTAGATAGATTGCAACATGTATTTAACAAGACATTAGATAACGCATTTAAGAAACCTAATGCAACTTTAATACTAGGATTGTTATCAATAGTTTTAGCGGGAGTTGTTGCTATGGGCTTAGAACAAGAATTATTTCCAACGGCAGAAAGAAATCAATTTAATATAGAGGTGTGGTTACCAAATGGAGGAAGTTTAAAGCAAACAGAAGAGGTAGTTAATCGTATTGAAAATGAAATTAAAGAAGATGAAAGAGTTTTAGGTGTTGCAAGTTTTGTTGGAACAAGTTCTCCAAGATTCCATTCAACTTATGCCCCAGAGTTTCCTCGTAAAAACTTTGCACAAATATTTATTACCACCACAGGTAAAGAAGCAACACAGGAATTAGCAGATGAATATATTAAAACGTTTGAAGGTTTTATTCCAGATGGTTACATAAGAATAAGACAATTATCTTTAAAAGAAACACCTGCCCCTGTTGAGGTACGTGTTGTTGGAAAAGACTTGAACAAGCAAAAACAAGTTGCAGAACAAGTAAAAACTATTTTAGAAGAAATCAAAGGGACTAACTGGGTAAGAACATCTTATCAGGATGATTATTATGGTGTTAAAGTAAATTTAAAAGATGATAAAGCAAATAGATTAGGGGTAACTAATGTAATGGTGTCACAAACACTAGGTGCTGGTTTAAAAGGATATCCTGTTTCAACTTTATACGAAGGAGATAAAGCCATTGATATTTTATTACGCTTTGATGCCGATAACCGTAAAAATTTCAACGATTTAGGAGCATTAAACATCTCTACAATGTTTGGAACAAAAGTTCCATTAAGAGAAGTTGCCGATATTACCCCAGAATGGCACACAGGGGTTATTACTCATCGTAATGGTTTAAGAACATTAACTGTGCTTGCCGAAGCCCAAATGGGATTAAAAGCAGCAACGATTCAAAACGATATAATGCCAAAAATAGCAGCATTAGAATTGCCTGATGGTATTACCATTAATTATGGCGGAGAATATGAAAGCACCAATGAAACTGCTCCAGCAATGATGTTGTCATTAAGCATCAGCTTAATTTTGATATTCTTAGTGTTGTTATTTCAATTTAAAGATTTTACCAAAGTATTAGTGGTTTTATCAACATTTCCATTGAGTTTATTAGGTGCATTTTTAGGATTGTATTTAACAGGAAACCCAATTGGTTTTACTGCCTTTATGGGAATTATAAGTTTAATTGGTATTGTAGTTAGAAATGGAATTATCCTTGTTGATTATGCCGATGAGTTAGTTTTAGAACACGGATATTCTGTGAAAGCAGCAGCAAAAGCATCTGGTAAAAGGCGTATGCGACCTATTTTCTTAACATCTATAGCTGCTGCAGTAGGTGTTGTGCCAATGATAGTGGGTAAATCACCCCTATGGGCACCATTAGGAAGTGTGTTGGCAGTAGGGTTAATAGTTTCTATGATATTAACATTATTTATTGTTCCTATTCTGTACTACAAATTTGTAAAACCACATCCAGATGCTGTGCATCCGCATACAGATGCTGAAGAATTTGAAACTATTTTATACAAACCTAAAAAGAATAGAATACTTAGGGAAATAGAAATCTTAAAAGATAAATTTAAAAAACGAACCCAAAAATAAACCTGTAAATTATAATGCTATTAATTCATTTTCTCATAGTAATTCTTCCAAAGAGCGAGCAGTAGCATATATAGTCAATAATATTAAAAATAAGATGATGAAGATATATAGATATATTATAGCAAGTGCTTTTTTGATGTTGATTATTTCTATTCAAAAAGTAGCTGCACAAGACAATTTGTTAAGATTAGAAAAAGCCAAAGAAATGGCATTAACCAATAACAAAAAAATAAAAAAAGCTACTCAAACTATTGAAGCAGCCAAAGCAGCTAAAGCATCTGTTTATGCATCAGACAAACCGTTTGTGGATGCAAGTGCTATGGGGCTTCATGTAGGTGATCCTTTAAATACACTACTGCCAAAAAATAATGCTAATGCATCATTAGGAGTAACACAAGTAATTTATGCTGGAGGGAAAATAAATTTAGCAAAAAAAATAAGCAATACATTAGTAGGGTTGTATGCCTCGCAAAAAGAATTAACAGACAGCGAAGTATTGTTAGACGTTGAAACAACTTATTGGCAAATAGTAAATGTAAAAGGTAAGGTTGAGTTGGCTACAAAATATAAAGCACTTTTAACTGAATTATTAAAGGATTTAACTAATTCGTATGATGCAGGAATCATTTATAAAAATGATGTGCTACAAGTTCAAGTTCAGCTTAATCAAGCTGAATTAAATCTATTAAAGGCTAATGATGGACTCACACTGCTAAAACTTAAAATAGCAAAATTAATAGGAATGACAGATGTGAATTTTACAGTTGAAGATAGTATCTCAAGTGATTTAAGGATAATAGAAGAAGTTTCTCATACTACAGCAATAGCAAACAGACCAGAAATAAAGATGCTTAAAAATGCTGTTGAAATTGAAGAGCTACAAACCAAAATATTAAGTGCAGACAGAAGACCAACTGTAGCATTGAATGTAAGCGGAATTTACGCCAATGGAAAAGAAATAAATTTTTCAGATGGAAGTAATGATATGGCATCATATTATGGATTGTTAAGCGTTAACATTCCTGTTTTTGATTGGGGAAGCAGAAAACAAAAAGTAAAAGAACAACAATTTAAAGTAGCAGCACAAAAATTAGAATTAGAAGATACCGAAGAATTATTATCACTTCAAATTCAAAATGCATACTTAGAATTACAACAAGCTATTAAAAGAGTAGAAATTACTGAAAAATCATTGGCTCAAGCAGATGAAAATTTAAGATTAAATGAAGATCGATTTGAATCGGGAACTGTAATAGGAAAAGACGTGTTAGAGGCTCAGGTATTATGGCAACAAGCATACTCTGAAGTTATTGATGCACAAGCAATGCATAAAATAAAGCAAGTTATTTATAAAAAAGTAATAGGAATCCTATAATAAAGTATAAGGGTATTTTATTAAGTAGAAGATGAAAATATTAGAGTTTAGGATAGTAAATGTCAAATTTGTAGAGGTAAATAAATTCTTTTTTATAAGGATGAAGGGTTAATTTGTTTACAACAATACAATAATAATAGAATAGTTAGTTAAATTAAAATAAAGTCCCCCTGCCTGCATTAATGATTACTTGTTTTGTTAGCGGAAATATAATGTGATGAATGTAGGTAAGGGGGATACTATTTTTGGATAGAAACCTTAAAAAAGTCCTTCTCATTTCCATGATGCTATTAATTAAGTGTTTTTTGATTTTGTTAGTTAATAATTTTTTCTAAGTCAATCATGGAAAAGAGAAGGCATTTTTATTATGAAAAATTTTTTATTAAAATATCTCGGAAAAAATGGGATAAAAGAGTTATTGATATTTATATCGTTTTTAATTTTTTATAAAATATCTCGCTATATAGCGATAGGTGATTCAAATACAGCATTTGAGAATGCCCGTAAATTAGTAGATTTAGAAAAAAGTTTAGGAATATTTACAGAGCCCATAGTACAAAGTTTTTTTCTTTCAAAAACTGCATTAATAAAGTTTATAAATACTTTTTATATGTATGTACATATTCCAACAACAGTAGTGTTTTTTGTATGGTTATTTAAAAAACATAATGATAAATATTACTGGATACGGAATGGATTTATAGTTGCTAATTGTATAGCGGTTTTGTTTTTTATTTTTTACCCCTGTGCACCTCCGAGAATGTTTGCAGAATATGGGTTTGTAGATACACTATTACATATAAGTAATGTTAATTTATATACTGGGTTTTTTGCGGGATTTTTCAATCAATATGCAGCGGTACCATCGATGCATTTTGGTAATGCTTTTTTAATAGCAATGGCAGTAATTTTATATGCAAAGCGGAGCTATAAATGGTTGATATTAATTTATCCGTTATTTGTTTTGTGGGTAATAGTAATAACAGCTAATCACTTTTATTTAGATGCAGTTTTAGGAGGGTTAATAGTTGTTGCTCCTTATCCTTTAATGTGGATAGTTTCAAATTTAGTTCAGTATAAAATTGTAGTAGTAAAAAGATGTTAAAAACGTTTTTTCAATCCAGTTATTTCTTTTAGAAAAAGTGGGCTTAAAACTATAATTACCTAAAACTTTCAGCAAGCAATCGATGTGATTCTAATCGGGCTTGATGATTGGATGAAATACACTGCACCATAATTTCATTTGCACCATAAACTTTGGAGATTTCTTTTAGCCAATGATTTAATTTTTCAGGAGTTCCTGCAAGAATTTGAGGAGGATAACGCGGATCTACTAATTGTTCAGGTTCTTGTAATCCTCCAAGTAATTTAATGGCTGTTTCTTCGTCCTCCAGTAAACTATTAGTGTCTCCATTTGTTCGTAAGCGTTTCATCATTAATTGAGCAGGTGCTGAAAGCTTAGCTGCATCTTCATCAGTAGGAGCACAGTAAATACTTAAAGATAAAATTAATTCAGGTTTTTTGATTCCATTTTCACTTTTAGACGCTTTAAACTCACGTTGATAATTCTGTGTAATTTGAAAAGCTTGAGCGGGATTAATAAAACCTGCAAAAGAATACCTTAATCCAAGTTTTGCAGCAGCAGAGGCACTCCATGGGCTAGAACCCAATAACCAAAAATTAGGAATGCTGCCATTGTTGTGAACTTTTATTTGTGAAAAAGCATGTGTGGAATCAAAATTATTATTTATCCAAGATGCTAGTTCAAGAAGTTGTTCTCCAGAATCTTCTGTAGTTTGTCTATAAGAACGATTTCGTTGTAGTGCAATATCAGTAATTGGCCCTGTAGTAGCACGTCCTATTCCCATGTCAATTCTGCCAGGAAACATGTCTTCTAAAGTATTAAATACTTCGGCTACTTTAAACGGACTGTAATGGTTAAGTAATACAGAGCCAGACCCAACTCGAATGGTTTTGGTGTTCGCTGCAATAAAGGGAATTAGCACTTCAGGCGATCTTCCCGCCATCGATTTTGTGGCATGATGTTCTGCTAGCCATATTCTTTCATAACCCCATTCTTCTGCTTTTTGTGCCATCTCAAGCGTATTTAATATGGCTTGATGACGATCTCCATTTTTAGGAACAGGAGATAAATCTACTAGTGATAACTTCATTATCCTATTATTTTTAACACCCTTTTTCTATGTTGCATTCCCCATTCTACCATCACGTCTAATACACTTCTAAATTCTTTTCCAGAAGGAGTTAATTCGTATTCAACAGTAACAGGAGTGGTGTTGTAAACAGTTCTTTTAACAATACTATTCAGTTCTAAATCTTTTAATTGTTTCGAAAGCATTCTAGGTGTAATGCCAGGGATTTCCCTTTCTAATTCTTTAAATCTTTTTTTTCCATATAATAATGATCCCATAATAGGTAATTTCCACTTGCCATTGATAACGTTCATAGTATCATGTATAGCTAATACATATTCTCCTGAACATTCTTTTACGCGGGTTAATTCTAAAACTTCGCTCATAAATATCTTTATTTTATTAGTTACTATACAAGAGTATACCGATATACTTTTGTATAGTAGTTACTTTTGTATAGCAAATGTAAATACTTTTGTCCTATAAAAAAATTAAAACAAATTAATTATGATTTTAATAACAGGAGCAACAGGAAATCTTGGAAAGGCAACCATTGATTTTCTTCTAAGAAAAGGAGTGTCTGCAAACAATATAGTAGCCCTTGTAAGGGATGTGGCAAAAGTGGAAGAATTAAAAGCTAAGGGTATTAACATTAAAATTGGCGACTATGATGATTATACTTCATTGACAAAAGCCTTTGTA
Organism: uncultured Flavobacteriales bacterium; assembly: GCA_963977515.1. Classification (GTDB taxonomy): domain Bacteria; phylum Bacteroidota; class Bacteroidia; order Flavobacteriales_E; family Vicingaceae; genus Vicingus. Next base: position 2,053 of record CAXBPN010000017.1, on the reverse strand, counting down.
GGAGTGGAGAAGTTGCTCTTAGTTTCGGGTAGTGATTTGAAAAAGCGAGGACAGCAACAAGAAAATGTAGTTAAAGCGGCAAAAGAGTCAGGTGTTAAGCATATTTATTACACCAGCTTTGAACGTAAAAATGAAACAGAAACCTCGCCAATCCATTTAGTAGCTACAGCACATATTAATACCGAAAACTTAATTAAAGCAAGTGGAATGGATTACACCATTTTTAGAAACAACTTGTATTTAGATATTTTACCCATGTTTTTTGGTGAAAATGTCTTAACAACAGGTGTTTTCTTACCTGCTGGAGAAACAAAGGCTGCATTTGCTTTGCGTATGGATATGGCTGAAGCAATTGCAAATGTATTAATTAGCAAAGGACATGAAAACAAAGATTATGCATTTAGTAATACCGAGAATATATCAGTTCCTGAGATGGCAAAAATTTTAAGTGAAGTAGTGGGGAAAGAAATTAATTATGTAAGTCCACCAGTAGATGTTTTTGTTGATGCTTTATCAGATGTAGGTGTGCCAATAGAATACGTGAAAATGACGGCAGACTTCTCCGAAGCTATCAGACAAGGGGAATTTGAGACATCTAAAACCGATTTAGAAAAATTGTTGGGTAGAAAACCAACTACGGTAAAAGAATTTTTGACACAGGTTTATTCCTAAAATTAAGAAATAACTAAGAGTGTTATCCTCTTTCAGATTATAAGTAAAATAGAAATTTTAGCATATAAAAAACAAAAAATATTATGAGTTTATTAGAAGATTTAAAATGGCGCTATGCCACAAAAAAAATGAATGGGGAAGTAGTTCCTCAAGAAAAAGTAGATTATATATTGGAGGCAGCAAGGTTAGCTCCTTCCTCTTCAGGCTTACAGCCTTATAAAGTGATTGTAGTTAGTAATAAGGAGTTGAAGGAAAAACTTCAACCAATAGCAATGAACCAAAGCCAGCTTATTGATGCTTCTCATGTGTTAATTTTTGCGGTACATGAATCTTATACCGAAGAAAGAATTTCTGAAGTATTTAGAAGAACAGTAGAGGAAAGAGGTGTACCTGCGAATGCAATGGACGATTATAAAAAAATGCTATGGGGTCTTTTTTCATCAAAACCTCAAGAATATCACATTAATCATGCTGCCAAACAAGCTTACATTTCGTTTGGGATGGCAATTGCAGCAGCAGCAGAACAAAAAGTAGATGCGACACCTATGGAAGGTTTTGATCCAGAAGCGGTAGATAAATTGTTGGGATTAGAAAAAAAAGGACTAAAAAGTGTACTGATATTAACACTAGGGTATCGGGACGACCAAAATGATTGGTTAGTTAATTTAAAAAAGATAAGAACGCCTAAAGATGAGTTTTTAATAACACTAAATTAAAAATAAGATATGAAAAAATATAAAATCACTTACTGGATAACAACTGGTATCATTGCATTAATGATGTTGTTTAGTGCTTATGGTTATTTTACCAATCCTGATATGAAACTTGCCTTTGTACATTTGGGGTTTCCTGATTATTTTAGAATAGAACTAGGGATTGCAAAACTAATAGGGGCGATTATTTTAATAGTGCCAAAAATTCCTACTCGGGTAAAAGAATTTGCCTATGCAGGGTTTGTAATTACATTTATTTCTGCATTTATTGCTCATACAGCTAGTGGTGATCCTTTATCAACCGGAATTATGGCAATAATTTTTCTAGGAATTTTAATCGCGTCTTATATCAGCTATCATAAAATAACCCCCATTTCATAATTTATAACAAATTATTTAATTTAAAAATGGTTCTTTAAATAAAGAACCATTTTTAAATTAAATTCTTAAAATTTATTTTTTATTGATTATACGTCTGTTTTGTAATTAAAATAAATAAAATTAAATTACCTGTAAATCAACATATTAAATATATTTTTAAAAAATATTACACAAAAAACTTTTTCAGTTCTTTTTGTTTTTATAGTTTTGCTTTTAAAGAACTAATATGAATTTTCAAAATCAAGTAATAGAAAAATCTCAAGAGCTTTTTTTTAAATACGGGTTAA
>CAXBPN010000016.1:0-20019 GCA_963977515.1 uncultured Flavobacteriales bacterium | reverse complement strand
CAACAACCGAATAAACACTATAGTGTTTATTCGCATTATACCTTCAAAGATACAAAATTCAGGTAAAGAGCTTATCAATGTTAATGATTAGGTTCTTAGTCGTATGTTAAACGTTTAATCTACGCTTAATTAAGCATACGATTAAATTATTATAAATATTCCATCATCTCACTCAATTACCGTTGAGGATTTTTTATTTTTGCAATTCATTTGTCATTCCGACCAACGTGGAGGAATCTTGTAAGTTTTAGGAAAAAAGTAAAAAGATTTAATTACGCTGAACTTACGGTTCTCGATTCCGTTTCACTTCACTCGAAATGACAGAAACAGTTAAAAAATGAATGTACTTATATTAGGCTCAGGGGGTAGAGAACATGCTTTTGCATGGAAAATAGCTCAAAGTAATAAGCTTTCAAACTTATTTATTGCTCCTGGAAATGCAGGAACTGCTCAGGTTGGCACCAATGTAAATATTGGTGTAAACGATTTTGAAGCGATGAGAACTTTTGTGGTTGACAATAACATTAATATGGTTGTCGTTGGCCCAGAAGATCCTTTAGTAAATGGTATTCATGATTATTTTTTGGCTGATGAACAGCTTAAAAATATTCCAGTAATTGGGCCTAAAAAAGATGGAGCTGAGTTAGAAGGGAGTAAAGAGTTTTCTAAAAAGTTTATGCAAAAGCATGGAGTACCTACGGCTCGTTACCAAAGTTTTACAAAAGCTAATTTAAAAGATGGATATACTTTTTTAGAAACGCTAGAGCCTCCTTACGTTTTAAAAGCTGATGGTTTAGCTGCTGGAAAAGGAGTGCTAATTTTAAACAATTTAGAAGAAGCAAAAACAGAATTAAAAAGTATGGTGGCTGATGCTAAATTTGGTGCTGCATCTACCACTGTTGTAATTGAAGAATTTCTACATGGAATTGAACTTTCAGTTTTTGTTTTAACAGATGGGAATAGCTACAAAATTTTACCTTCTGCAAAAGATTACAAAAGAATTGGCGAAGGAGATACAGGATTAAATACTGGAGGTATGGGAGCAATTTCTCCTGTTCCTTTTGCTACTGATGACTATTTGAAAAAAGTAGAAGAGCTAGTAGTAAAACCAACGATAGCTGGTTTAAAAGCTGATGGAATTGACTATAAAGGTTTTATTTTTATTGGGTTAATGAACGACAACGGTAACCCTTCGGTTGTAGAATATAATGTACGAATGGGAGATCCTGAAACAGAAGTGGTTATTCCAAGAATAAAATCTGATTTACTAGATCTATTTATTGGAGTTGGCAACCAAACTTTACACGAAAAATCTTTTGAGGTTGATGAAAGAACAGCAACAACAGTCATGTTAGTTAGTGGGGGTTACCCCGAGGCTTATGAAAAAGGGAAAATCATAAATGGATTTAATGTTGTTGAAAATAGTATCGCTTTTCACGCAGGAACTAAACAAGATGGCGATAATATTGTCACTAGTGGAGGTCGTGTTATGGCAGTTACCTCATTTGGAACTGATATTAAGGATGCACTTTTAAAATCTTTTGCTAATGCTCAAAAAATTGATTTTGACAAAAAATATTATCGAACAGACATTGGTTTTGATTTGGTACCATAATAATTATATATAAAGCCCCAACATTAGTTGTTGGGGCTTTTATTTTAAAACTTAGCTAATTCTATTTAGCAGCCATAATGTAGTCAGCAATTGAATTTCTTTCAGCATCAGTCATTGCTTTTGTAACTTCTGTTTGTGGAGCCATTACTGCCGCTTGAGCAGGGTCAACGATTGCTTCACCCTCGCCTTTTAAGAAAGCAACTAAACCATCTTTATTGTCAGCATAAGCAGTAGCAATAGTTTTTAAAGCTGGTCCAACAGTTTTTGCGTCAACTTGATGACAAGCAACACAACCACTAGTGGTAAATTTTTCTTTACCAGCTTCTGTATCAACAGCAGTAGTAGTTTCCGCAACTGGCTCTTCAACAGTAGTTTCTTCAGCAACAACTTCCTCTGTTGTAGTTTCTTCTGTTGTAGCATCATGACTTTCTCCACCACCACACGAAGTTAATGTAGAAATTGCAAAAATTGCAGAGAATGCAATTGTACTTAATGTTAGTTTTTTCATTTTATTGTAATTTATATAATTTATCGTAGGGCAAAGTTAGTTGTTTTATCATATTTACAAATGATAATAATCACAAATAATTATTCTTCTGAAAATTGGACTAATAATTTACGGTAAGCATTAAATAATTTTGATTTAGAAACAAAACCAACATATTTATTGCCGTCAATAACGGGTAAATTCCATGCTTTACTTTTGGTAAATTTCTGCATTACAATATCCATGTTGTCAGATAGGAGGACATAAGTTTGAGGAATAATCATTAATGATTTAACGCTCGTTTTGTTGTACATTTCTGGTTTAAACATTATTTCACGAATATCGTCTAAAGTAATTATTCCGTGTAAAATTCTATTTTCATCAACAACAGGAAATAAATTTCTTTTTGATTGAGAAACAATCTTAACCAAATCTCCTAAATTAGCAGTAGGGCTAATATTGTTAAAATCCTTTTCAACTTCAGTATGCAACTTCATTAGTGTTAAAACAGCTTTATCTTTATGGCGAGTAATTAATTGCCCCCTTTTTGCCAACTGCATAGTATATACAGAATATGGCACAAAATATTTTGATGTTAAGTAGGCAATAGCAGCTGTTATCATCAATGGAATAATTAATTCATAACCTTTTGTAATTTCCGCAATTAAAAACAAAGAGGTAAGTGGAGCGTGTAAAACACCTGCAATTAAACCAGCCATTCCTACTAAAGTAAAATTGGTTTCAGATAAGTTAGTGTCTCTAAAAATATTTAACGTTTTTGCATACACAAAACCACTAGTTGCACCCATAAACAAAGATGGAGCAAAGACACCACCTATTCCTCCAGCACCAAAAGTTATAGCAGCAGCGATTACTTTTAAAAAGATGATTCCGAATAATAAACCCAAAACAATAAATATTTCTTCTTTCTTATCAAAAAATAAACTATGATTTACTACTTGTTTAAAATCTCCTTTTAACAAAGCAGTTATCGTTTCAAAACCCTCTCCATAAAGCGGAGGAACTAAAAATATTAACCCTCCAAGTAAAATTCCTCCAATTATTAGTCGATATTTTTGTTGTTTTATTTTCTCAAAAAAACCTTCAACTATCCAAAACATTTTATTGAAATAAACAGAGATTAACCCTGTAAATATTCCTAACAATATAAAGTAAGGAAATTCAGTTGCAACAAAAGCATCTTGTATCCTTACTTCAAATAATACATTATTACCCAGCACCATTCTAGAGCTTAATGCTGCAGATACAGATGCCATTAAAAAAGGTATCATTGATGCCAATGACAGATCAAACATAAATACTTCTAACACAAAAACTAAAGCAGCAATTGGTGCATTAAAAATACCAGACATTGCTCCAGCAGCTCCACAACCAACTAATAATGTGGCTGTTTTGTAATCAACTTTAAATAATTGAGCAATATTTGAGCCTATAGCACTGTTTGTTGAAACCGTTGGTCCTTCTAGCCCAACAGACCCACCAAAACCAACCGTGAAAGCACTAGCAATAATAGAGGCAAACATATTGTATGCTTTTATTACACTATTGTTTTTTGAGATAGCAAATAACGTATTCGGAATACCATGCCCAATAGGTTTTTTAAGTACAAATTTTATAAATAATGTAGTTAATAAAAGACCTATGAATGGATAGATAAAGAATAGATAATTTTGATAATCTTTAACTAAACTCAACGTTAAAAGATGTTGAATAAAGTGAACGGAGTTTTTGATAACAACAACTGCTAAACCTGATAGTAACCCTACAATTAAGCTCAAAAAAAGAACAAAATGCTTGGGTTGTATTTTTGTTCTAAATGCTAAAAACTTAGTAAAAACAGTATTTAAATTCACTTAGTCGTTTATTTTTTGAATAACATGAACATCTCTTTGAGGGAAAGGGATTTGGATGTTATTTTCTCTAAATAATTGATTGATTTTAAATCGTATTTCACTTTTTGTAATTTCTATTGCCCAGGTTTCTACAGTCCAAAAACGTAACTCGAATAAAAGTGCCGAATCACCAAAGTCGTTAAAAAAAACGATAGGAGAAGGACGAGTAGATATTTTCTCATGGTTTTCTACACTTTTTAATAACAATTCTTTTACTTTTTCAACATCAGAACCATAAGCTACACCAACTGATATAGAGAAACGTGTAGATTTGTTGTTGGCTGTCCAGTTAATTACTTTTTCGTTTATGATTCTGGAATTAGGAATAACCATGTAAATGCCATCACGTGTTCTTAAAACAGAAGTTCTAAGCCTTATTTCCTTTACATTACCAACTAAATCATCAACTTCAAGAATATCTCCAACTTTCACATTTCTTTCAAATAAAATTACAATACCTGAAATAATATCACGAAATAGTTCTTGTAAAGCAAAACCAAGTCCTAAGCCCAAAGTGGCAAAGAAGGCTCCAATTATTGTAATATCTAAACCAAGACTTCTTATGGTTACAAAAGAAGCAAGTAGATAAACGATATATTTTATAATCTGAACAATAGATCTACCTTGTCCTTCTTTAACTCCTCCTTTGTCAGAAAGCCTTTTACTTATAAGAACCTCAATTCCTTTAATGAAAATTTTAACAACGATAAAAATGATACCGATTAAAACAATATTATATACGGATAGAGAGAAACTACCTAATTCAATTAATTTAAAACCTAATATTTGTTCGAGATATTTCATTTGTTAAATTATTCTTCAATGTAAAGGCCTTTTGCTTGTTTTGCAGAAATAGTAATTCCTTTTATAAATGAAGAGCTAAACCCATGGTGTTCCATTTCGTTTAACCCAGCAATAGTACACCCTTTTGGAGAAGTTACTTTGTCAATTTCATCTTCAGGATGAGAATTGTTGGCAATTAATAAACTTGCTGCGCCTTTAGCAGTTTGAGCAGCCATTTTTAACGCTTCATTTGCATGAAAATCAATTTCATTACCTCCTTGTGATGCTGCTCTTATTGCTCTTAAAAAAAATGCAATACCACAAGCACATAAGGCTGTAGCAGAAGTCATTTGTTCTTCATTAATTACAATTGTTTCTCCAACAAGGTTAAATAATTCTTCCACTTCACTAATTCTGCTTTTCCAATTACCAGTAGTTGCAATACAGGTCATGGATTCTCTAATAGCAATTGCAGTATTTGGCATTGCTCTCACAACAGGTATGTTGCTACCTAATATGTCTTGTATGTTTTTAACTTTAACACCAGAAACTAACGAAATTACCAATTGATTTTCTTGAACATTACCTTTTAGTTCATGTAAAATTTCGTTTATTTTTTGAGGAAGAACTGCTAAAATAATAATGTTTGCATTAGTAATTGATTCATTATTATCAGTAAAAACAGCACAACCTAACTCTCTAAAATTAGAAAGTTTGGAAGTGTTTCGTCTCGTTAACGTAAAGTTTTCAGGGTTATAGATTTTACTTTCTAATAATCCTTTCACTAACGATGTGCCTAAATTTCCTGCACCAATTATGGTAATTTTTGTATTCACGATTTTATAATTTTAAATGCAAAGGTACAAAGTTATAGTAGGTTTATTTTTTCTAAAGCTGTAAAGTTCAATTTTACTCTACATAACTTAATTTCATCATGTTCGACTGCCCTTTTTCTGTAATAGGCATACTTGCAATGTTTATCGTTAAATCATTAACATTAACATAGCCTTGTTTTTTTAATAGGTATTTAATGTCGGCAATTGTATGGTCTGTGCTCACAAATTTATCGTAATAAAATGCTTTTACACCCCATACTAGACTTAACATGTTTAAGATTTCTTCATTACCTGTAAATACAAAAATTCCGGCTTTAGGTCTAAAGCTTGCAATTTTAAAACCTGTGTAACCCGAAAAGGTCATTGTTACAATTGCTGAAGCATTTGTTCTTTGTGCCAAACGACAAGAATTAAAACAAATAGAATCTGTAATGTATCTATCATGGTTGTCCTCTTCTGGTGGGTATTCATAATGATATAAAGATTCTGTTTTTTCAACATCATTAATAATCTTTACCATACTTTCAATTACTTGAATAGGATGTTTTCCAACAGATGTTTCTCCGCTTAACATTACCGCATCAGCACCATCTAAAACTGCATTTGCAACATCATTAACTTCGGCTCTTGATGGGGTAATGTTTTCAATCATACTTTCCATCATTTGTGTAGCAATAATTACTGGTTTTGCAGCTGTCATACATTTTTTAACCAACATTTTTTGAATACGAGGTACCTCATGAAAAGGTATTTCTACACCTAAGTCACCACGAGCAACCATTATTCCATCAGTATGTTTAATAATGTCGTCAATATCACTTATTGCTTCTGGTTTTTCAATTTTAGCAATAACTTTAGCAGTACTTTTGTTTTCAGAAATAATATGTTTAAGCTCAATAATATCTCTTGCGTTTCTAACAAACGACAATCCTACCCAACTCACATTCATTTTTAGAGCAAAGTCTAAATCTTCCAAGTCTTTGGGGGTTAAACAAGGTAATGATATTTTAGTGTTAGGAAGGTTAACTCCTTTGTTTGAAGATAAAACTCCACCATGTTCAACAATAGCAACTACTTCATCTGTTTTGTTGGTTGTTTTTATTCTTAAATTAAGTTTTCCATCATCTAAAAGAATAGACTCACCTGCTTTTACATCTTTAGGAAAGTTTTTATAACTGATGTAAACTCTTTCATTATTACCGACACATTTTTTTGAAGTAAAAATTATTTGTTGTCCATTTTTTAGAATAATACCATTGTTTTCGATTTCTCCAACTCTAATTTTCGGGCCTTGTAAATCTGCTAAAATTGCAGTATTAAGTCCTTCTTCTTTATTTATTTCTCTAATGCTATTAATTACCGATTCATGATCATTATAAGACCCATGGGAGAAATTAATTCTACATACGTTTACACCTGCATTAATTAATTCTTTAAGCTTTTTTTTAGAGGATGTTGCTGGTCCAATTGTAGCAACTATTTTTGTTTTTCTAATATTCATAGTTAAAATAATAAGTTTTGTTTTGACTTTAAGGAATCAACATCAATATTGTACGAAGTTAATACAATTTCTGAAGCCCCAATTTTTTCAGAAATCTCTTCAATTAATGAATCATATGCTGCACCTTTAATCATAAATAAAAAGTCCGTATTTTTTTGTTCAGGAATTAAAAACCCTTTAGCACTCCTGTTAGAAATTAAAAAGTATTCTGAATAATTTTCTTCATCAATAAATTCATAAAAAGAAAATTTCCCAATACTTGTTTTTAAGTTAATATCTAAATCTTCAGTTCGAGCTAAATCAATATTAAGTAACCTATTCATTTCCCAACAAAGTCTATAATCCTTTGCATGACAACTTATACCTATTAAGAAAAAATCATATTCTTCTTCGATATTTAATAATAGTTTAGTCATACTTAAATTAATGTACAAAGATATAAAGAAGACTTATATACGCTGGTTAATTTAAGGTTATTTATTGGAAGATATTTAAAAAGTGTAATAAATCATTGAGATTATTAAATTTGCACAACTGGCCCCGTAGTTCAATGCCTGCCCGATCCGAAAAGGAACGTTCGGGCGGGGATAGAATAGTAGTGAATATGTATTATGCGTATATTATAAAAAGTAAAAAAGATGATTCTTTATATAAAGGGCATTGTCAGGACATAGTGGAGAGGTTGAAACAGCATAATAGAGGTGAAATGATGTCCATAAAAAATAAAATTTCTTTTATATTAATTTATTTTGAGAAATTTGACACTAGAACAGAAGCAATTAAAAGAGAAAAATATTTTAAGACAGCAGCTGGAAGAAGATTTCTAAAGCATATTTTGGCCCCGTAGTTCAATGGATAGAATAGTAGTTTCCTAAACTGTAGATCCGAGTTCGATTCTCGGCGGGGCTACCACTTTTTAAAAATAAAAACACTAAACAACTAAGTTGTTCCTAATTGCATAGCGTATCATCTCAGCAGTATTTTTAACATCTAATTTACTTAATATATTTCGACGATGAGTTTCCACGGTTCTTCCGCTAATAAAAAGTTTTTCACCTATTTCATTGTTGGTAAGACCAGATGAAATATATGTCAAGACTTCCAATTCTCTTTCAGATAATTCGTTATCTTTATTTTGGTCACTTGTCATAAGAGAGTTAATTAAAGCGACTGAAACATCATTACTGTAATATTTCTTTCCTGTAGCAACAGATTTTATTGCTTCAATTAAATCATTTTTGTTAGACTCTTTTAAAATATAGCCTAATGCTCCTGCTTTTAGCATGTTACTAATATAAGTTTCTTCAATATGCATTGTTAAAGCTAGTACATTAATGTTCTTATACTTATCTGTAAGTATTTGTGTAGCTTCTATTCCATTCATTACGGGCATATTAATATCCATTAGCACAACGTCAATTGACTTTGATTTTTTTTCTAAATAATCAAGAACTTCTTGTCCGTTATTAGCTTCGGCAACAATCTCCACTTCGGGAGTTTTGTTTAACATTAATTTTATACCATCTCTAATTATTCCGTGGTCGTCAGCAAGTAAAAGTCTAATTTTTTTCATGGTTGTAAATTTAAGTTTGTAATGCTAATTCAATATTTATTTTTGTTCCTTTTTTTATTGTATTGTCAATAATGAATTTTCCGCCCAAGTACTCAATGCGTGATTTCATATTTTTTAAGCCAATTCCATTCGATTTAGGATTATTGTCGAATCCTTTTGTTATTCCTACTCCATCATCTTTTATTTCAACGAGTAATTTGTTATCTTTTTTATTAATCAAAAGAGCAGCATTTTTAGCTTGAGAATGTTTAATAATATTATTTATTAACTCTTGTAGGGTTCTGTATAAACCCATTTCTAACTCTTCATCAAACCTTATGTTATCTATGTTTTGTTTGAGATTAATTTTTAATTTTTGTGATGTATTTATGTTATTTACAATTTCATTAATAGCATATAATAACCCAAACTTTGTTAAAACCCTAGACATTAATCCATGAGAAATATTCCTAGCTTCTTGCACTGCTTCAGTTAATAAATCCATCGATTTATTGTAAATGTTTTTGGTGCTTACATCAAGTTCTTCTACTGCATCACCAATTGCATTTAAGTTCATTTTTGAAGCCAATAAAACTTGACCTAGTCCATCATGAATTTCCATGGCAAATCGTTCTCGTTCTCGTTCTTGGGCTTCAATTACTTCTTGTACTAAAAAAGTTTTTGCTAATTTTTCTTGGGTAATGTCAAACTGTATGGCAATAAAATTATCTATTTCTCCAATGTTATTATAAATAGGTGTAATGGTAACAAATACCCAGTACAATTCACCATTTTTTTTCTTATTTTTAATCTCTCCTTGCCATTTATTACCAGATTTAATGGTATTCCACATTTTACTCCAATCTTCTTGTGAATGGAAGTTAGAATTAAATATTTTTGGAGTTTTGCCTATAAGCTCTTCTTTATTATAACCAGATAATTGTTCTATTTTTTCGTTAGCATCTATTATTATTCCATTTACATCAGTAAATAAAACATTTGCAGAGTTATTTAAAACATTCTTTAAGTCATTTATCTTTTTTATAGCTTGATTTCTTTCTGTTTCATCAAATATAAAAGCAACATAATAATCTATTTCGTCATTCTTATCATAAATTACACTTAATGAAACTCTACAATCTAAAATAGAACCATTTTTATTAATGTATCTTTTGTTAAAACTATATTTAGGTTTCTTACTATTTTTAACAAATTGAATCATGTTTTCGCTATACAAAAGATCCCCTTTAAATGTAATGTCGGTGTATTTTTTGGTAAGTAATTCTTTTTCAGAGTATCCCAACATGTCACACAAACTTTTGTTTACCACTAAAAAAGCCCCATTTTTATCAATCTTAACAATACCTTCACTTGTATTGTTTACTATAGCTGTTAAGTCACTTTCTCTATTTGCCAAATCTTTTCTAAGTAAATCATTGTTTAACACAACCGCAAGTAATGTGGCTATTTCTTGTATTAAATTTTCATCAATATTATCAAAGCAATTTTTTATTGAAGAACTTAAACTTAATGTGCCTACTACTTTATTATTAATAATTAATGGAGTGATGTAATAGGACAATATTCCTTCATTTCTACTTTTTAAATCTGATTTTTTTGGTGACTTTATAGCGTTTAAGTTTTTAGCGTAAAAAGGTTTCTTTTTTAATATAGCGTTTATACTTGTCATATTATTAAAAGAGATAACCCTGTTTTTCTTAGAAAGAGATTGATTTTTATCCTTTTTATGAATAGCAATAATTTCAAGAGTTTTCTTTTTTTGATGGACAAGACCAATACACAATTTTTCTACATTATAAATATTCTCAGCAATTACTTTAAGCGTTTCTGAAAGCGTTTCTTTCAAATCTTTATCAGTAATTAAAGCTTTTTCAATCTTATGTATAGCTTCTAATTTTTTTTGTTCTTGAGCTCTTTTTTTCTCCAATATTATTTTTTCAGTAATATTTTTAGCGTTTATTATTAAACGATTATTGTTTTTATTGTTTGAAAAATTTGCAATAGAGAGTTCTAGATATATTTGTTGATTGTTTTTAGTGTTGATTTTAATTACCTCTAAATCTTTAATTGGTTTACTTTTTAATCGACCTTGTATAATTTGCTTGGCATTATTAGTCTTTACAAATTCAGAGATGTTCTTGCCAATAATTTCATGAGGTAAAAACCCAATTATCTTTTCGCATGATTCACTAATATATTCAAGATTACCTTGTTGATCTAGAATACAAATAATTTCGGATGAATTCTCAACTAGTGAACGATAATACTCTTCATTTTTTACTAATTGATCTTGCCAGTTTTTTCGATCAATTACTACAGCTATTTGAGATGCAATAAAGCGCAATAATTCAGCATCAGCATCATTTAGTTTACAATTATTTTCATAACATTGTACTACTAAAGCACCAACCGACAATCCATCACTTTTAAGGGGTATTCCAATTAATTTTTCAGGTAAATCTCCTTTTAAATCTAAATTCTCTGCTTGAGCCAAAGCAAGTAATTCTTCTCTATTTATATTAATTAGTTTTTTGTTTTGAATAACATATTCAGTAAAACCATTTTTGTTAAAAGGGCGAGAAAATTCTGTTAAATCTTTATTGTAAAAATCATCTTTAAAGTAAGGAAAATAAGTTAGTTTGTTTTCAAAATCGATAGTAGCAATATATAAATTAGAAATAGGTAGTATTTCTTTTAAAGAACTGTGTGTAAATTCTCCTAAGAGATTTAAGTTAACCAATCTTCGTTGCGATTTTTCTGCAATTAAGTAAGCCACATCTGTTCTCAGCTTCTCTCGTACCTTGCTAGTAACATCTTTAAAAACTCCTCTTATGCCAAAAGCAACTCCTTTTGGTAAATTTTTGGTTAATAATTCAGCATCAATTTCAATATTAATTTGATCTTGATTTTTGTTTAATAGAACTAAGGGATAGTTTTTAATGTTTTTTTCTGTTTTTAAAAGTGATAGAAATTGAGTTCTCTCATCTTCAATAGCGTAAATTTTATTAAAGTCCAATTTTTTAACTTCATCTACAGTATATCCAAAAGTTTTTTCTACCGAAGGAGACATTGTTACTCCAATTGGTTCTATTTTTTCGTTGTAGTTAATCCAAAAGAACACATCTTGAAAATTTTCAAACGTGCTAATAAAATCTTTTTGAGACAATGCAATACTACTGTTAATTAATAGGCGTTCAAGCTCAAATTCAGTTTTACTTTTTACCAGTTCTAATAAAGATTCAATTTGCTCAACATCTTTAAGCGTATTACTACTCATTATAACAATTAAACCAACAGGAGTGTTGCTTATATCATATAATGGAATACCAGCATAACTTTCAATTCCAAATGTTTTTAAATCACCGTCCTTAGGGAATAGTTGTTGAACATTATTTGGATAGATACATGTATTAATACCTACTACAGTTTCACAGGGACTGTCTTTTAAGTTGTATTTAAAACCAGTTATTTTATTATTGTTGGCTAAAAATGATTTTGTAGTTACACTATTCGTTGATGAATTATACTCTCCAACAAAAGAATGAGATGAATTAGTTTCTTTGCATAAAAATTCAACTAAACTATCAAAGTAATCTTTCCCCGTTTTTTTTAATAAATCAAGTAACAAAGTAGGGAGTTGGCTTTTTAAGCCCCCTTTCTCTTTTGTAAGATATTGATTATTAGAATTCATATATAATTTGTGTGTATGTAAAGGTAGAGATAAGTGAAGTCGTAAGAAATACCTTTATATACCTATAATTTAATCTTATAGACTACGTATAAATACGTAGTTATATTATATAAAACACACATAATCAGACAGATATGTATTTTTGTTAATTTTAGCTGAAAAACAATATTTCTGCACATTTCTAGTTTACCCCCTTATTTTGAACTAAGTATAAATACGAAGCTTATAAGTAGTTTAACCTATGTTGATTAGTCTTTTTACAGAGCTGTAAAATACCAAGTTACACCGTTGTTTAAGGCTTATATCTGCCATAACTTTATCTTATACAATTTTTAAAAATAATGAGTTATGAAAAAGGCAACCAAAAAAATTACAGCTTTAGTACTATTAAGCTTAATAACAATCTCTGGATTTTCTCAATATAATAATGCTTTTCGTTTTAAGATTATTGGTAATGGCTTTTCTGATGAAACTATAATTAGATTAGTTAACGATGCCTCTCAAGAATTTGATGGATCTTATGATGCTTGGAAATTTTTTAGCCCAAATCCAAATGTGCCTTCAATTTATACTCAAGTAGCGCCTGATCAAGAACTTTCAATTAACTCATTACCAGAATTTGATGAAGATGTTTCAATAACATTATATACAAACATTCCAGTAAGTGGGTCTTATACCTTAAATTTTGAAGAAATTTTCGCATTAACATCTAATTATAAAGTAAGCCTGTCAGATATTTCTTCTGATACACATTACTTGTTAATGGGAGATACTGCGTTGACTTTTACAGTAAGTGCTCAACAAAACACACCAACATTTACGTTTAATATTTCTTCGGATGCAATAGTTTCTTCGGAAGATGAGTCGTGTTTGTTAATGAAAAATGGAGCCCTTAATGTTAATAACAAAGGGAATAATGATTGGACAATAGGAATTAAAGATGAAGAAGGTGTTTTAATTGTAGATGAAGTTTCAACTACACCAGTTTACAACTTTGATAATTTAGAAGCTGGAGATTACACGGCAACAGTTAGTAGTAAAGGTATAGTTGATACATATAATTTCACAATTAATCCAGGTGTTTTGTTTTCAGCTAATTTTGATATGAGTGATGATACTTTGTATCTTGATGAGGGAGCGGAATTATTTTTAACTAATAATTCTCAAAATGTAAATGATAACTTATGGGATTTTGGAGATGGGAATGTTTCTAGCCAAGTGAATCCAATCCATACATTTAATGCACCAGGTACTTTTAATGTTACTTTATCAGCTTCAAATGATAATTGCACTGCTGAAGAAACAAAACAAGTTGTAGTTTATTTAACACAAAATATAATAGGTAATGATTTAACTACTTCAATTAATGAAAATAGTGTATCACAGTTGTCTTTAAATAATTTTGGTAATGGAAATTTTGAAGTTACAACACCTAATTTTGAGTTGAAACAAATTAAAATATATGATCTTAAAGGTAGTTTGGTTTATGAAAATGTTTTTACAGATAAAAACTTTAACTTTTCTTTAGCGAATAATCCATCAGGTATTTATTTAGCTAATATAGTTTCTGAAAACGGTCAAGTTTTACAAGATAAAATAATGAGATAGGAATAGTTTTAAAGTAGTTGGTAAATAAAATGGGTATCTTTAAAAAAGGTATCCATTTTTATATGAAATAATATTTTTCTGCACCCACAAGTAAAATTTAACATTGGTAGCTTTAAAAAATAGTTTAAGAAATATACAGTAAAAATTGATACAAATTTCGCTTAAATAGCAAAGCAATTGATAGTTTCTCAATTGAATTAAAAAATGTATTCTGAAGGAGTTCGGGTTAGTATTGGGAAATAATATCTTTAATTTGTAAAAAAAAGATTTATGGGGTTAACGAATAATGATATATTAAAAAAAATACGAGTTGCTTTAAAATTACGAGACAATGATATTGTTGATATTTTAAAGTTGGTAGATTTTAATATCTCTAAAAGTGAGTTAAATGCTTTTTTTAGAAAAGAAGACCATCCTAAATACATGGAACTTCAAGATCAAATTCTACGAAATTTCTTAAATGGATTAATTATTCATAAAAGAGGGATAATGGAAAGAAAGCCTCAACCACCAAAAAAAGAAACGAAAGATTAAACGAGGTTTACTCTAACTTTTTTCTTTTTCATTCTCGTATTATCAAACTGATTTACAATTTGACTTGCTTTTGTTGCTACTACAGCTACAAAAGCACAGTCTTGTTTTATTTCTATAATACCTAATTCGTCTTTAGTCAAATTTCCCTGTTTCATAAAAATACCGGCAATATCTCCTTTCGAAATTTTATCTTTTCTTCCTCCCGATATAAAAATAGT
This sequence comes from uncultured Flavobacteriales bacterium, assembly GCA_963977515.1. Taxonomy (GTDB): domain Bacteria; phylum Bacteroidota; class Bacteroidia; order Flavobacteriales_E; family Vicingaceae; genus Vicingus. The sequence continues at coordinate 5,260 of CAXBPN010000016.1, read as the reverse complement.
TTCCCAGTTAGATTTTAAAGTGGTCTTTTTAGGCGTTAATTCTTCAATTTCTGAAGAGATAATAAAATCTCTTAATCGTTCTTCTTTCCACTTTAAAACATAGGCAGTACCATCAGCATTCATACGAGCAGTTCTTCCATTTCTATGCGTAAATTCTTCACTTCTGTGAGGCAACTCATAATGAATTATAAACTTTATTTCTGGAACATCAATTCCTCGTGCAGCCAAATCTGTGGCAATTAAAATTTGATGCGTACCATTTCTAAATTTAATTAAAGCTCTTTCTCTATCTTTTTGTTCCATACCACCATAAAAGCAACCATGGCTAACATAATTGTCAGCTAAATAATCACTTACATCTTGTATTGTATCTTTAAAATTGCAAAAAATTATGCCTGGTTGATTACCTAAATTATTTAATAATTCAAGAAGTGTTTCTCTTTTATCTTTGGTTGGGGAGATAACAGTTTTTACTTCTAATTGTGACTCTCCTTCATCTAAAAAATTAATAACTATTGGGTCTTGTAAACCCACAAAACTTGGCACTTCAATTTTCTGAGTTGCTGAGGTTAAAATCTTTTTTTCTAAATCTGGAAGTAAAGCTATAATCTCTTTCATTTCATTTTCAAAACCAACTTCTAATGATTTATCAAACTCATCAAGTATAAGTGTTTTTAAATTTTCTGTAGAAAAGGTATTTTTTCTTAAATGGTCAGCAATTCTACCAGGTGTTCCAACTAAAATGGCTGGTAAATGTTTAATCTCAATTTTGTCTTTCGAAAAAGCTCTACCGCCATAAACAGCATTCGATTTTATACCAGACCCCATACTTCTAATTACTTGGTCAATTTGTAGTGCCAATTCACGAGAAGGAACAATAATTAGTGCCTGTACTTCTTGTAAATCTAAATTTAAACTACTAATTACAGGAAGTAAAAATCCCAACGTTTTACCCGTTCCAGTTGGAGAAAGTAAAACCGTGTTTAAGTTAGTTATAATTGAATTAAAAGTTTGATTTTGCATCTTATTCAAACTTTTAATGTTCAATTTTTCAAGAATTGCGTTTTGATTTATCGTAGTAGTTGACATGTGTCAAAATTACATTTATTCTTATCAAGAATCGTTTCTACTTAAAAATGATAAATGGTAAAAATAAAACAAATTCAAATAATTAGTTTTGTCTCCAACTTTCGAAAATTCTATGAAGAAATTTTTTCAGCTTTTATTTTTTCTACTTTTTAGTACTTACATATTCAGCCAAGAAAAGTTTACGTTGAGCGGTACTATAAAAGACAATACCGATGGAGAAGATTTAATTGGGGTTACAATTTTTGTAAAAGAATTACCTGGTGTAGGAACGGTTACAAATCTTTATGGATTCTATTCAATAACTCTCCCAAAAGGGGAATATACCTTTCAATACAGTTATGTTGGCTATAAAACGATTAAATTTAAAGCTAATTTAAATCAAAATATAAAGAATAATATTGAGTTATCTTCAGGGTCAACGGATTTAGAAGTAGTTGAAATAACTGGTGAAAAGGAAGGGGAAAATATTCGGTCGAATGAAATGAGTGTTGAAAAAATAAATATTAAAGACATCTCTTCCATACCCGTTTTGTTTGGAGAAAATGATATTTTAAAAGTAATCCAGTTATTACCAGGAGTGAAATCAGCTGGAGAAGGTAATTCTGGTTTTTTTGTAAGAGGAGGTAGCTCAGATCAAAATTTAATATTATTAGATGGAGCCCCTGTTTATAATGCCTCACATTTATTAGGCTTTTTCTCCGTTTTTAATCCGGATGCTATCAAAGATTTATCTTTATACAAAGGAGGTATCCCCGCAGAACATGGAGGAAGATTATCATCGGTGGTTGATATTAAAATGAAAGAAGGGAACTCTAAAAAATATGCTGTAATTGGAGGGATTGGAACATTATCTTCAAGATTAACAATTGAAGGCCCAATTGTGAAAGATAAAAGTTCATTTATTGTGAGCGGTAGAAGGATGTATCTTGATGCCTTTAAAGGATTGTCTAGTAATGAATCCATTAAAAATGCGATACTCTATTTTTACGATTTAAATATGAAAGCGAATTATCAGTTTAATGATAAAAATAGACTTTTTGTATCGGGATATTTTGGTAGAGATAATTTTGGGATTGCCGATAGATTTGGATTTAATTACGGAAATGCGACTGCAACTCTTCGATGGAATCATTTATACAACGACAAGGTGTTTAGTAATACCTCGTTTATGTTTTCAAATTATGATTATGAAATTAATATTGAAGCGGCTGGGTTTTCTATTAATTCGAGAATACAAGATTTTACACTTAAACAAGATTTAGATTTCTTCTGGAATGAAAATAATAAATTAAAATTTGGAGGTAGCGTGGTACATCATACGTTTGATCCAGGCAAAATTTCTTCAACAGGAGAGGCAATAGGAAACACTGAAATTGAAAACAGGTATGGAATAGAATCTGGATTATATGTAAGTAATGAGCAAAAATTTACAGATAAATGGTCGGCAACCTATGGTTTAAGATATTCGAACTTTACACAAATTGGACCAGGAGAGTTTTACAATTATAACAACAAAGGACAGGTTACCGACACCATTAAATACACCGAAAATAATGCAGTAAAAAGCTATAATGGCATTGAACCACGATTGGCTTTAAACTATGTGTTTAATAATAGTACATCAGTAAAATCTTCGTACAACCGAATGTATCAATACCTGCATTTATTATCAAACTCATCAGGAGGAAACCCAACTAATTCTTGGCTACCAACGAGTAACAATATAAAACCAGAAATTGCAGACCAGGTGGTATTGGGGTTCTTTAAGAATTTTAAGGATAATACTTACGAATTTTCAATAGAGACATACTACAAAGCGATGCAAAATACCATTGATTATAGAACTGGAGCAGAAATAACACTGAATCCTACTGTTGAAGGAGAATTGTTATACGGTAAAGGGCGTGCTTATGGTGTAGAGTTTTATCTAAAACGTAAAAAAGGATTATTTACAGGGTGGATAAGTTATACATTTGCACGAACTGAAGTGCAGTTTGATAATATTAATAGAGGTAATTGGTATCCAGCAAAGCAAGACAGAACCCATGACTTATCTGTTGTTTTAATGTATAACTTAACAGAACGCCTTAAATTTTCTTCAACATTTGTATTTTATACAGGTAATGCTGTTACTTTTCCTACAGGGAAATACATCCTTGATGGTCAAATCATTAACTTGTATTCCGATAGAAATGGTTCTCGATTTCCTAACTATCATCGGTTAGATGTTGGGTTAACCCTAGATGGGAAGAACTATAAAATGGTAACGAATTCCACAACTGGCGAAAAAGAGAAAAAAGACAAGAAATTTCATTCAAGTTGGAATTTTTCTATATATAATGTATATAATAGAGAAAATGCTTATTCTTTTAGTTTTGCTCCCAAGGAAGATGACCCGATACAAACTGAGATTACTCAAACTTCGTTGTTTAAAATTGTTCCTGCAATTACCTATAACTTTAACTTTTAATTCATGAATACGACCAAAATATTAGTTCTTATTTCAGTATTATTTTTGATATTTACATCTTGCGAAAAAGTGGTTGATTTAAATTTAGACGAAGCACCACAAGCATTGGTAATTGAAGCTGTCTTATTCGATTCAATTGGTGATAATTATGTGATAATTTCAAAATCAAAACCTTTTAATGAAAATATAGGATCTTTTGAAACTATTTCTGGAGCTTCAGTAGTAATTGTTGATAATGTTGGGAATAGTTATGTTTTAAATGAAGTAGCAGATGGTATTTATAATAATCTTTCTCTAAAAGGTATTACAGGTCGTACTTATACATTATCAGTAAATGTAGACGGTAAATCCGTTACAGCACAGTCTACGATGCAACCTAGAGTAAATTTAGACTCTTTATCACACGAAAAACAAGATAATCCTTTTAGCGGTGCAGATGAACCAGATAGTTATAGAATCTTCAACCATTTTTACGATACACCTAATTTTTCAAATTATTATAGAATAAAAGCATACAGTAGAAGAGTACAACAGAAAGGTGTGTTGGTATTAAGTGATGATTTAATTGATGGAGATAATGTTGTTTTTCCAAATTTCCAAATTGAATTTGAAGAAGGTGATACAGCTATTGTCCAGTTATTATCTATTGATGAAGAAAACTTTAGGTATTTTCATGCTTTAAGTTCTTCTCAAGAAGGAGAAGTTCCAGGTAATCCAGAAACTAATTTAGAAGGAGAAAATGTAGTTGGTTATTTTGGTGCTTACGCTAAAAGCCAAAAATCGATTGTGATTACTCCCTTATAATTAATTACTTATTAATAAATAAGTGTTAATTAGTTGTTGTCTAATTTTTGTTACATCAGAATCATTTTTATATATTCGAACTTGCTAATTAATAATGAGTTATGCTAAACAAAATTAAATTACTTTTTTGGGCTTTATTTATCGTTCAATTTAGCTTTGCACAAGACCTTGCCCTTGAAAATAAGATTTTAAAATCAGAAGCAGGAAAGTATCACATTACCACCAAAGTGAGCGGTAAAGGAAGTGGAGGTATTTTAAGGTTAAAGTTTACCATTCCAGATGAATATACCTTTAAACTTTTTAATGAACCCGCTTTACTGATTGATAAAAGAGGAAATGAAGTTAAATTTTATGCTCAGTTTGATGGGGAAATTAATGTTGACATTAATTATCAACTTACAAAAAGTAACTCAGATGTTGGAGAAGCCATTTTACCTGTATATTTAGAATATACCGTAAATGAAGAAATGAAAAGGGTAAATAAAGAGATTGTACTATCAAACCATACTTTTGTTGAAGAATCAGTAATTGATAGTGTTAGTACACACCTGGAAGAAATTTCTATAGAGCAAGAAACAACCGATGTAACAACTACAGCAGCAATAGAAGAATTAAATCAGCCAGAAATTATTGGAGAAGATAATAAGAAAGAAGAGGAAACTTTAGAGATGCCACAAGGTTATAACTCATCAACTAATATTGGGTTGGATAAAAATGCTAAGACCTATTCTGTTCAAATTTTATCATTACAATTTTTTAACGAAGCTCGGTTTAAAGAGTTTTTAAATGAATACAAACTTAATGCTAGCGATACCTATAAAAAGGAAATGAATGGAGTTGTTAAAATATACTTTGGAAAGTTTAAAAGTTACGATGAAGCAAAATCAGTTAAACAAA
>CAXBPN010000015.1:0-21138 GCA_963977515.1 uncultured Flavobacteriales bacterium | reverse complement strand
TGGTCAAATCCAAATGCCGACCCTAATTTATTTATTAATAATTATAATAGTGCAACAGGACCATCTTATAATACAGGAACTTTAGGTCAGGTGACTATAGCTACGTCTGACGGTGCCGAAAATAAATATGCTATTCAAGGGCATGCAGGTGGTGATAATGGGAAAAAATACGGAGTTGTTGGTAGTGGTACTGGAGTTGGAACTGAAAATTATGGAGGATATTTTACCGCATCAGGAGCAACTACTAATAGAGGTTTAACTGCATGGGGAACGGCAAGCACTAGCACAAGTTATGCAACAGGAGTTTATGCTGTAGCCACAGGAAATACCACACAAAGCACCTATGGTATATATGCTCAAAATGCTTCATCAGGTACAGGCCCTTCTTCTGCAGGATTTTTTATAAACGCAAACACTACAGGTTCTCAAATTTATGGAGTACGAGCAGAAATCAATAATGCAGCAGCAGGGGCAGAAAAATATGGCGTTTCTTCTCAAGTATTAAATGCAGGCGTAGTTAATTATGCTGCTTATTTTGGTGCATCTGGTGCTACTACTAACTGGGCAGGGTTCTTTGGTCAAGGAGATGTTTTTGTGCAAGATAATGTTGGTATAGGAACAACACCTTCTGCTAAATTAGATGTAGCTGGTAATACTAATATTTTATCTACTACCGCTGGTGTTGACCCTTTAGTTGTACGCTCTACCGTTGATGGTCAATCTCTAACGGTAAGAGAATCGGATAATGGTTTTGATGCCGTTAGGATATTTGGTTATGATTCAAGAGGGCGGATGATAATGAACAATAATGGTACAACAACTATTGATTTTGATGCCAATCCAGGTTCAGATTCCTATATTAATGCGGGAAATTTTGGTATTGGAACACCATCTCCTTCTGCTAAATTAGATGTTGTAAATTCTACTATAAGTAACACAACTAAAATTACAAATACTTTTACAGCTGGGACAGAAAAATTAGGGCTCTATGCTTATACTAGTGGTGGAGGTGCTGGAGCAAATGTCGGTATTAGAGGTTATGCTTCAGGTGGGTCAGGTTCAAATTATGGTGTTCAAGGTAACGCATTTACAACAGGAACTACTAATTATGGTATTTATGGATCGGCAACTGGTGCTACAACCAATAATTGGGCAGGTTATTTTGCATCAGGAGATGTTTATATCCAAAACAATGTTGGTATTGGAACATCGTCGCCTACAGCTCAGTTAGAGGTTAATGGAACACAAGCAATAAGTTATAACACACAAAATTTAAGTAATGGGAGTCAAATTGATCCAAATATAACGAGTTACGTTAGGATTACTGGAGGAGGAGGTTCATATATGTTAGCTGCTAATTCGATTATTAATGGAAATGCAATCGGACAGATATTGTATTTAACAAGTGCTCATGGGGGAACTACAACGATACAGAATAGTGCTACTGTTAAGCTAAATGGGGGTGGAAATTATAGTATGGGGGCTTTTGATAGTTTAACCTTAATATGGAATGACTCAGTTTGGATTGAATTATCTAGGAGTAATAATTAAAAAAATGAACATAAGCTATTTACCTCGCTATCGCGAGTTTAGCGTAGCGTAACTCGTGAGAAAAAGAAAAATGAAAGATGAAAAACGTGAATAATTTATAAAAGATACTTCACTACTTTTTGTAAAACGCTAAAGCGTTAACAAAAAATTGCTCAGTATGACAAGACAAAAAAGAAGAAACAAATGAAAAAACTACTATACATATTTATCCTATTTACTCTTGGAGCAAATGCACAAGTTACAATTGAGCGTCAAGTTATTGGTAGCACAGGGGGTTACCAAGTTGGTACTACAATGAGTTTATCTTCAACTGTTGGAGAGCCAGTTGTTCAAACAGCATTTTCAGTTAATAAAATATTAACGCAAGGGTTTCAACAACCCAATTTAAATATCGACTCTATAGTTACTTACGAAGTAATTAATGAAAGCTGTAAAGGAGCTTCAAATGGGTCTATTTTTATCAATAATGTATTGGGATGCTCTCCTCAAGCAAATGGGTTTTATGGTTTATTAATTAAAAATGTAGCAGATTCTTCAATTCAAGATGACCCTACACATCTACCATCAGGCACTTATATGGTTAAAATTATTGGACTAAATGGTTGTTTTTTCTTTAAAAAAATAGCTGTTGGTTTGGATAGTGAAGAAGATTGTAAAATCAAATTTTACTCAGGAATTACACCTAATGGAGATGGAAATAATGATGTATGGATAGTTGATAATATAGAGCAGTTTCCTGAAAACGAAGTTAAAGTGTTTAATAGATGGGGAAATATAGTTTGGGAAGCAGCAGGATATAATAATGATGATGTTGTTTGGGATGGTAAAAATAATAGTGGGAATGACTTGCCAGATGGGACATACTTTTATATGGCAACAATTGAAGGGGAGACCTATAAAGGATGGGTAGAAATAACAAGGTAAAAGCCCCCCAAATCCCCCGAAGGGGGAGATTTATTCCCCTCTAAAAAGAGGGGTTAGGGGTGTGTAAATGAAGATAAATAGAAATAAAAATGAAAAAAATACTACTAATACTAACATTACTAACTGGTTTACAAAGTTTTGCACAGCAAGACCCTGTTTACAGTTTGTATATGTTTAATCCTTTAGGAGTTAACCCTGCTTATGCAGGAAGCCGAGAAGTATTAAGCGGGGTTTTAATTCATAGAAGCCAGTGGGTTGGTTTTGATGGAGCACCAACAACACAAGCATTTGCAGTGAACAGCCCATTAAAAAATAAAAGCATGGGTGTTGGTTTACAAGTAGTAAATGATGCTATTGGGCCTAAAAATGTAATAACTGCAACAGGTATTTATGCTTATCGGTTAAAATTAGGACATGGAAAATTAGCCTTTGGATTAAAAGGAGGAATTCAGAATTATAGTTATGATTGGGCAAAAATTGAATATAAAGATGAGCAAGATGAAATTCCAAACAATGCAGCAGGGAGTTTTACAATACCAACATTCGATTTTGGAATTTATTACAATACAAATACTTTTTATGCTGGAATTGCATTAGACCACTTAAACCAAGCACAATATAAAGTTTCATCATCTTTAAGCACAGAAGATAATCCTGCAAAGGTGTACTCACATACAAATATAACTATTGGAAAAGCTTTTGTGTTAAATTCTGATTTAGTGCTTAAATCTTCTATCTTAGCAAGAGGAGATGGACAAGGCAATGGGAATCTTGATTTAAACGGAAGTGTATTAATTAAACAAACTTTTATGGCTGGTTTGACAGTTACAACTCGAAGTAGTATTATTGTACTGGCAGAATTTAATATTAATAAAAACTTTAGAGTAGGGTATGCCTATGATCATAATTTTAGTGACTTAACCAAAACAACAGGAGCAGGGTCGCATGAAATTTTTATAGGATATGACCTAAGTTTATTTAAATCAAAAGTAATTTCGCCAAGATATTTTTAGTGAGGAATGAGTAGTATAAAAATTAAAGAGTTAGTCGTTTTAATTAGCATTTTTGGATTGTTACTAGGGAATTGTGCTTTTGCTCAATTGAGTAGAGCAAATACCTATTTTGGTGAAGAAAAATATGCCGATGCAATTGTCTATTATGCAAAGACATTAAAAAAAGACCCTAATAATATTGAAGCCACACAAAATATAGCCTTTTCTTATCGTAAGTTAAAAGATTATCTTAATGCTGAGGCTTATTACGCTAAAGCAGTAGAACTTAATCCAGAAGAAAGTGCAAATTATCTCTATTATGGTCAATCATTAAAAAACAATGATAAAGTAAGAGAAGCAAAAGTTCAATTTGAAAAATTTTTAGCCAAAAACCCATCCAGCTTAATTGGCGAGTTAATGGTTCAATCTTGTGTCGATATTAAAGATTGGGAAGTCGCTCCAAAAGAATTTACGGTTTCAACCATTGAGAATATTAACTCTGAAAATGCAGATTTTTGCCCTTTAACTTATGAAGATGGAATTGTATTTGTGTCTGAAAGAGGACCAGACTTGGTAAATGAAAATAATTTTGGAAGAAACAATAAACCTTATTTATCCATTTTTTATGCTAAAAAATCTAAATCATATAAAAAGGCAAAACATTTTTCTAATCAGTTAAACTCTGTTTATCATGATGGTCCAGTTTCAATTACTAGCGATAATAAAACCATTTATTTTACTAGAGCAGTAAAAGAAGAAAAAGGAAAAGAATTTACCAATAAAATAAAAATTTTTACGGCTGATTTAGAAGGGAAAAAATGGAAAAACATAAAAGAATTTAAATACAGTAGTAATAAATATTCAGTGGCACATCCATGGATTTCTGAAGATGGAACAAAGTTGTTTTTTGCATCTGATATGCCAGGAGGAGAAGGTAAGATGGATATTTATGTTTGTAACCGAGAGGGTAACGGTTGGGGAGACCCGATTAATCTTGGAAAAGAAGTAAATACCCCTGAAAATGAAGTGTTTCCATATTACAGAAAAGACGTATTGTATTTTTCTTCTGATGGATTGTCAGGATACGGTGGATTAGATATTTTTTCCGTTTTTTCAACTGACAATTGGACAAACCCTAAAAATTTAAAAACACCATTAAACTCATCTAAAGACGATTTTGGAATCTTTTTTACAGATGATGAAAACGGTTATTTTTCTTCCGATAGAGAAGGAGGAATGGGGAGTGACGATATTTATAAATTTAATTATCAAAGTATAGAGCAACAAACAGCAATAACAGGGTTATTAGAATATGATAAGTTGCCAGCATCTAATACCGATATATCCTTATTTGATGAAAATGATGAATTATTACAATCAGTTACAACAGACGAAAATGGGAAGTTTAAGTTCAATAAACTGAGAATGGACGAAAGTTATTTTTTAAAAATAAACGAAGAAGATGAAAGCATATTAAATAAAGCAAAATTGTATTTAACTAACTCGAATGGCGAGAAAGTATTGTTGGCTAATGATTTAGGTAAAGGGAAATATAATTTTCAGGCATTACCTTATGAAAAATATGATGAATTGCCATTATTGGAAGAAGAAGATGAAAGTTTACTAACAGTAAGTGTTTTTGGGCAGTTGTATGAAAAATTACCAGGCGATTATTCTGGAGGTATGGAAGTTTGGGTAGTTGATGATAATGGAAACATTATTGGTAAAGCAAAAACCGATAAAGATGGAAAATTTGTTTTTGAGAAACTATCACCTGATGAACAATATTTATTTAAGTTGGCTGAAGATGATTCAAATTTAAATTTAATTATTATAGATGAGAATGGACGAGTTTTAGAAGCGGCAAAACGCTTAATAGACGGTAAATACCGTTATGTTAGATTAAATGGTGAACAAAACATGATAACGCTTATTAACGAATTAGATGAGGTAATAAAGATTGCTGAAAATGATAACTTTGTAATATCAAAGATTTTTTATGATTATAAATCATCAGATGTAAATGCAATGGCAGCAAAAGAACTAGATAAATTAGCTTTAATTCTAAAAAAGAATAAAGGTGTAAATATTGAGTTAACATCTCATACCGATTCTAAAGGTAGTAATGACTATAATATGAGACTATCTCATGAAAGAGCTCAAAAAGCGAGAGAATACATTTTAGAAAAAGGCATTAACAGCAATAGAATTACTGCAAAAGGTTTAGGAGAAACAATGCCTGTAGCTCCAAACGAAAATCCTAATGGAACAGACAACCCTGCGGGTAGAGCTAAAAATAGACGCACGGAGTTTAAAATTATTAAGAGTCACTAAATTGAAAAAATCCTTACTTTTTATCATTTGTTTGCTTTCTGTATTTATTTGTAAAGCACAACAAACTAATATAAAATTTTCTCACCTTAGCTTAAAGGATGGACTTTCGCAAAGCGAAGTGCTAACCATTTTACAAGATAAAAAAGGATTAATGTGGTTTGGTACGCAAGATGGACTTAATCAATACAATGGGTTTGAGTTTAAAGTTTTTTCAAGTGACATAACAGATTCGACATCAATTTCTAACAGTTTTATCCATCAAGTGTATCAAGATCGTAATGGGTTATTATGGGTTGCTACCGAAAATGGACTAAATATTTACAATCAAGAACAACAAACGTTTAGAAATGTTATAGCTAAAAACTCTTTAAGTAAATCTAAAAACAATGTTTGGTCTATTACTGAAGATGCTAAATTTATATGGGCAGGAGTTGAAAACCAATTAATTAAAATTGAAAAAAGCTCAAAAAAAGTAATACCAATACCAATTTCTTTGCGTACAAATGCTAAGAACCTTAAAATAAGAAAGATTAAATTTATTGATGAAACTACCCTATTTATTGCAACAGAAGGAAATGGAATAATAAAAGTAAACACAACAAATAATTCCTCTACCCATTTTTATTCTGAAAATAGCGGGTTAAATAGTAATACCACTTTGGATTTTTATAAGCATACCAATAATCAGTTATGGATTGCAACAAATAGGGGTATTTGTATTTATAATAATAAATCAGAAAAAATAAACCCTCATGTTATTTTAAATAACAGGATTAATCATTCTAATGTAACTACCATTTTTGAAGATAAGTCAGGTATTATATGGATAGGTACAGAAAGTGAAGGACTATACAAATTTAAATTTCTTGAAAATATTGACCATTACACTTATAACGCTACAATAAGTACAAGTTTGAGCAGTAATAAAGTAAATACAATCTATGAAGATAAAACAGGTATTATATGGATAGGAACTCAAGCTGGAGTTGATAAATTTGATAAGCAAAAACAATATTTTAAACATTACCAGCATTGGCCAAACACGAATCATACCATTAATAGTAATATGGTGTGGTGTATTTTTCAAGATGATTCTTTTCAATCTACATTGTGGATTGGGACGAATCAAGGAGTAAATATTTTTGATAAAGAAACAGGAGATATGATTGCTTTAACTCCTGATTTTTCAAAATCTAATATTCAAAAAAACAACAGTATTTATTCTGTTTTTAAAGATCATAATGGGAATATTTATTTAGGGTCAGATGGTGGATTATTAATTTATAATAATGGCAAAATAACGCCAGTAAAATATGATAACGGAGAAAATAGGAGTAGAACATACACCATAAAAGAAGATAAAAAACACCGCCTTTGGTTAGGAACTAAAGAAGGTTTAGTGATTGTAAACCCCGAAAGAACTTCATTTAAACTTTACACTTCATCAAATCAAGAACATAGCCTAAAAAGTGATGTAATTCGTTCTGTGTTGGAAGATAAGAATGGACAAATTTGGTTAGGTACAGATGGAGGAGGTTTAGCTAAAGTTATTGAAGAAAATGATAGTATTTATTTTAAATCATATTTAAACAACCCCGCATATTTAAACTCGTTGAGCCAAAATGGCGTGTTAGCAATTTTAGAAGGTAAAGGAGACATTATTTGGATAGGAACATTTGGCGGTGGATTAAATAAATTTAATAGTAAAACAGAAGAATTTACACGATTTACCGAGAAAGATGGTTTAAGTAATAATGTAATTTATGGTATTATAGCTGATGATAGCAATTATTTATGGTTAAGTACCAATAAAGGAGTTTCAGCCTTTAATTTAGAAACAAAAACATTTTATAATTACGAAGAAAGTGATGGACTTCAGAGTAACGAATTTAATACAGGAGCTTATTACAAAAATAGTTTGGGAGAAATATTTTTTGGAGGAGTTAATGGGTATAATTCATTTTACCCCGAGGATGTTCATCAAAATAAGTCATTACCAAAACCCTTAATTACAAATTTTTACCTCTTTAATAAACCAGTAAGTATTGGACCAAATTCTATCTTAAAAAAGCATATCTCAGAGTTAGATGAAATTACGTTGAAGTATAAAGAAAATGTTATTTCTTTTGAGTTTGCTTCATTGCATTATGCCTATCCATTCAAAAACCAACATGCTTATATGTTGGAGAACTTTAATGAAGATTGGGTTTATATCGGAAACAATAGAATAGCTAACTACACCAACTTAGATCCAGGAGAATATATTTTTAAAGTAAAAGTTGCCAATAGCGATGGTGTTTGGAATGAAGAGCCAGCACAAATACGAGTTATTGTTTTGCCTCCAATATGGGCAACATGGTGGTTTAGATCGATTGGTATATTAGTTATTTTAGCAATTATTTATGCTTATTACATCACAAAAATCAATAGAGTTAAAGCTCAAAAATTATTGTTAGAAGTACAAGTAAGAGAACGAACTTATGAGGTAATAAAACAAAAAGAAGAAATAGAAAGCCAAAAGCAGTTAATAGAAATAGAGAAAGAAAAAGCAGAGAAATTATTGTTGAATATTTTACCTGAAGAAACGGTTGAAGAGTTAAAAGCAAAAGGAAAAGCTACAGCTAGGCAATACCGATTAGCTTCGATAATGTTTACCGATTTTAAAAGTTTTACAAGAATTGCCGAAAAAATTGACCCACAAGAACTAGTAGCAGAACTAGATCGTTATTTTATAAAATTTGATGAAATTATTGAAAAGTATGACATTGAAAAAATTAAAACGATTGGAGATTCATACATGTGTGCAGGAGGAATTCCTATTCGGAATAAAAGTAATCCTATAGATATTGTTTTAGCTGGATTAGAAATACAACGATTTGTTTCTCAAGATCATCTTGAAAAAGAAGCAAGAGGAGAGAAAGGTTGGGGACTTAGAATAGGAATACATACAGGAGAAATAATAGCGGGTGTAGTAGGCATAAAAAGATTTGCTTATGATATATGGGGAGACAGCGTAAACATTGCAAGTAGAGTTGAAGCTTCGAGTAGTATTGGAATGGTTAACATTTCGGGTACTACTTATAATTTGGTAAAAGAGTTTTTTGAATGTGAATATAGAGGTAAGGTAAAAGCGAAAAACAAGGGTACAATTGATATGTATTTTGTTCATCGTATTAGAAAAGAATTATCTGTAAACGGAGAAGGAAATGAACCGAACGAACTTTTCCAAAAATATGTTGATTTACATATTTATAGTGGTATTAATTATAGAAAAGCAGAGAAATATATCGTTAATCGATTAGAAAAGGAGTTGCCAGATAATTTACATTACCATGATTTAAGACATACTTTAGATGTGTGTGCTGCAGTAGAGCGAATTGCTTTAATGGAAGGCGTTGAAGGAGATGATATTTTTTTGTTAAAAACCGCTGCACTTTACCATGATGCTGGATTTGTAAAACAATATTCTGGTAATGAAGAAATTGGAGCAGCTTTAGCAAAAGAAGTATTACCAAGATTTGGTTATACAGATAATCAAATTGAAGTTATTCATCAATTAATTAATGCGACCAAAGTTCCGCAAAAACCAAAAACCAAACTAGAAGAGATTCTTTGTGATGCTGATTTAGATTATTTGGGCGGAGATGAATTTCATTTGATTGCTGACAAATTAAAACGGGAATTAATGGAGCGAGACATAGTTCAAACTGATAAGCAATGGGACGAACTTCAAATCAAGTTTTTAGAGCAGCATAGATACTTTACCAAAACAGCAATAGAATTACGTAGGGACAATAAAAAAGCTCGAATAGAAGAGATTAGGGAACGACTGAAAACTTATAAGGATTAATTTTATAAAAACTACTAGTCTAGAAGTAGTAGAATTTGTTTTTCCTGATGGGGGTAACGGAATTCAGCGTGTAATAAAATCATTAGTTTTTGTCTTTTTTACCACATAAAATTAACATAGAGATGACATTAAATGGGTTAATGCATAGTGAACGAAGTGTTTACTTGGGCAGTTCGGAGAACAATAAAGGGAATGGACACTACCTTAACAAATCTTACGATTTAAAAACTTGATAATATGATTGTTATCGTGTTTTAAAAAAAGAAGTCGTCTAAAAATTACTTTTTAGACGACTTCTTTTTTTAATCTATAATTGGTGTCTTACTATTATAAGTTTTTCAACTGAGAACCATCATTCATAAATGCTGAAATACCTGTAACATCCATCCCTGTAATTAACAAGTGAATATCATGAGTACCTTCATAAGTAACTACCGACTCTAAGTTTGCCATGTGACGCATAATTGGGTATTCACCAGTAATTCCCATTCCTCCATGCATTTGGCGTGCTTCTCTAGCTACTTTTAAGGCCATATCTACATTGTTACGCTTTGCCATAGATATTTGAGCAGAAGTTGCTTTCCCTTCGTTTCTAAGCACTCCTAAACGCCAAGTTAACAATTGAGCCTTTGTAATTTCAGTAATCATTTCAGCTAACTTCTTTTGAGTTAATTGAAATGAAGCAACAGGCACACCAAATTGAATTCTTTCTTTAGTATATCTTAATGCAGAATCATAACAATCCATTGCTGCACCAATAGCTCCCCAAGCAATACCATAACGAGCAGAATCTAAACATCCAAGAGGTGCTCCTAACCCACTTTTGTTTGGTAATAAATTTTCTTTAGGAACTTTAACATTATCAAAAACTAATTCTCCAGTAATACTTGCTCTTAACGACCATTTGTCATGAGTTTCTGGAGTTGTAAATCCTTCCATTCCTCTTTCAACTAATAAGCCGTGAATTCTTCCTTCTTCATTTTTCGCCCACACAACAGCAACATCTGCAATAGGAGCGTTAGTAATCCACATTTTAGCACCATTCAATAAATAATGGTCGCCCATATCTTTAAAATTAGTTACCATTCCACTTGGGTTAGAACCATGATCGGGTTCAGTTAAACCAAAACAACCCATAAACTCACCTGTGGCTAATTTAGGAAGGTATTTCATTCTTTGCTCTTCATTTCCATACTTCCAAATAGGATACATTACTAAAGAACTTTGTACTGAAGAAGTTGAACGAACACCCGAATCACATCTTTCTAATTCTTGCATAATTAAACCATAAGATATTTGGTCTAATCCAGGGCCTCCATATTCTTCTGGAATATAAGGGCCAAAACCACCCACCTCAGCTAAACCTGGTATTATTTGCTTTGGAAATTCAGCACGTTGTGCATAATCTTCTATAATTGGAGACACATTTTTTTTAATCCACGCACGAACAGTATCTCTAATTAATTTATGTTCATCTGTTAATAGCTCATCTAAATTGTAATAATCAGGAGCTTGAAATCTATCGTCAGCCATAATTTTTTGTTAAAATTGAGTCACAAAAATAGCTATATTTATTAAAGTTTAAAACTATTCATAAGAATCAAAAAATGGTTTAAATTTTTGCATATCCGCAAACACCAATAATCAATCAATAATGTTTATCTTTACAAGAAAATAAAGGTATGAATATATTTAGTTTTACGGCACATTTTGAGAGTGAAGAATCCTGTAGACGTCACTTCAAAGAAGGTGTTTTGGAGAAAAAATATTTGATAGGCTTGTTATTGCTAATATTACAGGATTATGACTAATTACGGATGTACAATTAAATTTTAATACCTTTATATTTATGTTTTAAAACAAGAGTTTTTTTGGAAACTTGTAATACTGGAAAGGAACTGGAAGTACTAATCAAAGAATCTATCAATACTTATAACAATAAAAGACCACATTTGAGTCTTAATATGAAAACGCCTAATTTTATACACGAAAAAACCAAAGAGCATATGCTCTTTGGTTTTAATTAATTATTTTAAAAACTGTCAACCTATTTCAGGACGACACACTATTATTTTTATCACGTTCCTATAACACCACCTGGCACAACTTGCTGTGTAGGGTTGGTAATAATAACTGGAATTTCTGCTTCATTTGCAATTACTACTTGTTCTTCGCTACCGAAGAAATCGGGTAATAAAGCTCCTTCTTGAGTATTTACAATTGCTATTAAATCTGCGTCAATCTTTGCCGCAAAAATTACCAATTGCTTTTTAAATTGTCCTTTAACTTCTGCTTGATTAAGCGTATATGAAATTTTTCTTTCTAAAAAATAATTTTTTGCAAACGCCAATTCACGTTCTAACTTTTTCTTTAAAAAATCATCCGTTTCTAATTCATAAAACAAGTGAATTTTACTATCAAAATGTTTAGCAATATTTGCTGCAACGGTTAGCTTTTGTTTTGTAACATCAGATGAATCAACAGGAACAACAATATCATCATAAGTTTCTGTTTGTTTTGGATCTTGATTTTGAACCACTACAAAAGGAACTTTAGAATGAGAGATTACTTTTAACGCATAACTTCCCATTATTTTTTGCATCCCTTTAGCTCCATGTGTTCCCATTACAATAAATCCTGCTCCTATTTCTGAGGCAACATCACCTATATCTTCAAAAATATTTCCTATTCTAACTATAATGTGAAAATTAACTCCGTTTGCTTCTTCAGCATCTCTTGCAATAACATTTAGTTTTTCTCTTGCAGCATCAATCTCTTTAGTTTTAGATACTACGTGTAACAAATAAACCTCACCACTAAAAGAGTTAGCTATTTTAGTGGCGTGATTTACTGCACAGTTAGCAACCGATGAAAAATCATGAGGAACTAGAACTTTGTATGTTTGCTTATCCATAATTACGAATTAGATTAAAGGTTATATGTTGTAATATAAAAATTATTTTACAAAAGTAAAAAAAAACGGAATGTAATTGTATTTAATTTTAAGTTAAATTTCTTTTAACTTAAAGGTTTCCATAAACTTAGTTGTAAAATCGCCTGCTCTAAATTTCTCATCTTTTAATAACTGTTGATGAAAAGGGATAGTTGATTTAACACCTTCAATGATGTATTCACTTAATGCACGTTCCATTTTTTTTATTGCCTCTTCTCTAGTTTGTGCAACTGTAATCAGTTTAGCAATCATAGAATCATAATAAGGAGGAATCACGTAACTTGCATAAACATGAGTGTCTATTCTAATGCCATGCCCTCCTGGCTCGTGATATGTTGTTATTTTACCTGGACTTGGTCTAAAGTCATTAAAAGGATCTTCTGCATTTATTCTGCATTGAATAGCATGCATCTGAGGTTCGTAGTTTTTACCACTAATTTTATCTCCCCACGCTAACTTAATTTGTTCTTTTATTAAATCGAAATTAATTACTTCTTCTGTAATGGTATGCTCAACCTGAATTCTAGTATTCATTTCCATAAAATAGAAATCTCTATTTTTATCTACTAAAAACTCAACTGTTCCTACTCCTTCATACTTCACAGCTTCAGCAGCATTAATTGCAGCCTTTCCCATTTTCTTTCTTAACTCAGGCGTCATAAAAGGGGAAGGTGTTTCTTCTACTAGTTTTTGATGTCTTCGTTGAATTGAACAATCTCTTTCTGATAAGTGACATGCTTTTCCTCTATAATCTCCCGCAATTTGAATTTCAATGTGACGAGGTTCTTCAATGTATTTTTCCATATACATCCCATCATTCCCAAAGGCAGCCGCAGATTCTTGTCTAGCTGAATTCCAATGACCTTCCATCTCATCTTCACTCCAAACCACCCTCATACCCTTACCTCCACCACCTGCGGTAGCTTTAATAATTACAGGGTAAACAATCTTTTTAGCTGTTTTTATAGCATCAGCTAAATCTTTTAACAATCCTTTCGACCCAGGTATTACAGGAACACCAGCTTTTTCCATTGTTGCTTTCGCAGATGCTTTATCTCCCATCCCATCAATCATTTCTGGTGATGCTCCAATAAATTTTATGTTGTTTTCTTGACAAATTTTTGAAAATTTGGCATTTTCAGAAAGGAATCCATAACCTGGATGAATAGCATCAGCATTAGTAATTTCTGCTGCTGCAATAATGTTAGGAATATTTAAATATGAATCAGCACTTTTTGGAGGCCCTATACAAACAGCTTCATCTGCAAAGCGAACATGCAAACTATCTTTATCAGCTGTTGAATATACTGCAACAGTACTGATACCCATCTCTTTACAAGTTCTAATTACACGTAGAGCTATTTCTCCTCTATTGGCAATAAGTATTTTTTTAAACATAAATTTAATTTGAAAATTAAACAATTTGAAAACTAACGATGTTAAACTATCAAATGACAAAAAATCATTGATTTTAACACATTTTCAAATTAACTAGGGTCAACTAAAAATAAAGGTTGATCATACTCTACAGGAGAACCATCATCAACTAATGCTTTTACAATTTTACCACTCACTTCAGCTTCTATTTCATTAAATAATTTCATCGCTTCAATAATACAAACACAAGTATCATTAGCAACTTCATCACCTATATTTACAAAATTTGGCTTGTCGGGTGTTGGTTTACGATAAAAAGTACCAATCATTGGTGATTTAATAATGATGTACTTTGAATCGTCATTAGCTGGCTCTTCAGGTTTTGCAGGCGAAGCAGCTACTGGTGCAGCTTGAGCTACAGGTTGTTGAACTTGTTGCATTTGCTGTTGAGGCATAGCCACAGGAACCTGTGTTTGAATTACTTGTACCTCTTCTACTTTTCCTCTTTTATAAGGAGGCGTTTTAATTGTTATTTTAAAGTCTTTGTCTTCTATTTCAACTTCACTTACTCCCGATTTAGAAACAAATTTGATTAATTCTTGAATTTCTGATGGCTTCATTTTTTATAAGTTTTATTAAACACGCAAAAGTAATTAATATTTTATTTTTTTCCGTTGTAAGCCCATTTTATCCAAATAGAACCCCAAGTAAACCCTCCACCAAAAGCAGCTAAAATAATATTATCTCCTTTTTTTAGTTGATCTTCCCACTCCCACAAGCACAATGGAATTGTGCCAGAAGTTGTGTTTCCATATTTATGGATATTAAGCATTACTTTTTCTTCTCCCACACCCATTCTTCTTGCTGTAGCGTCAATTATACGTTTATTAGCTTGGTGTGGTACTAACCAAGCAACATCATCGCTTGATAAGTTATTTTTTTCCATTATTTCAGCAGAAACATCAGCCATATTGGTTACAGCAAATTTAAATACTGCTTGACCTTCTTGGTGTATATGATGTTCTTTATTTTTAACCGTTTCTAATGTTGGAGGATATGCAGAACCTCCTGCTTTCTGATGTAAAAATTGAAATCCTGAACCATCACTTCTTAAAATAGAATCTCTCACTCCAAATCCTTCTGTATCTGGCTCTAACAATACTGCTCCACATCCATCTCCAAAAATGATACATGTAGCTCTATCTTCATAATCAACCAATGCAGACATTTTATCTACACCAACTACAACTACTTTTTTATGAGTTCCTGATTCAACAAATTTAGACCCTGTAACCAATCCATACAAAAAGCCTGAACAAGCAGCATTCAGGTCAAACCCAAAAGCATTTTTTGCTCCAATTTTATCTGTAATAATGTTTGCTGTTGCTGGAAAAATATGATCTGCAGTAACTGTACAGCAAATCAACAAATCAATTTCTTCTGGTGATATTCCTCTTTTTTTACACAGTTCTAAAACAGCTGGAGCTGCCATATCTGATGCTCCTTTACCTTCTCCTTTAAGTATTCTTCTTTCTTTAACTCCTGTTCTTGAGGTAATCCATTCATCGTTTGTATCTACCATTGTTTCCAACTCTTTGTTGGTTAACACATATTCAGGAACATATCCTTGAACCGCTGTTATAGCTGCAGTAGTTTTACTCATATTTTCGATTTTTCAGAAATGATTAACGAAGGTAAATAATATATCTTACCTAAGAAAAGAATAACATAATAAAACAAAAAAACTTACTGTTTTAATGCAGTAAGTTTAATGTTTATTGAATTTTAAAATTTCTCTAAATTATAGAGCTATTTCTTTTTCGATTGCTTGTTTTCCTCTGTAGAATCCACATTCTCCACATACTCTGTGATATAAAACTGGAGCTCCGCAGTTTGAACAGTTTGAAGTAGTAGGTGCTACTGCCTTATAGTGTGTTCTTCTTTTGTCTCTTCTTTGTTTCGAGGTTTTTCTTTTAGGATGTGCCATTTTATCTTTTTTTACTAATTGTTAAATTTATCTAATCCTGACCAACGAGGGTCTATATTATCATTATTTTTTGTTTTATACTCATTTAATTTATTTAATGCTTCAACATTACAATCATCTTCATCATGTGCTCTCTTTTGAGGAATGTTAATCTCAATAAATTCATAAATGTATTGTGCTACATTAATTTCGTGCTCATGTTCAGGTAAAATTAAAATATCGTCCGTTCCGTTATAAGGTTCGTTGCCAAACTTTACAATTAATTTTTCTTCGCCTTCTATGTCAATATTTAAATCTTCTAAACACCTATCGCAAGGTACTGTAATTTCTCCTGAGAAATTAAAATTAAGTAACATCATTGTTGACTTTTTTTCAAATGCTAGCTCCACTTTAAACTTAGCAGCTACAAATTCAAAATAGTCAAATTCTTCAAAGAACTTATTATCCACATTAAACTCAAAATAATGAGTTCCTAGCTTCAAACTTACAAACTGTATTGTATAGTCTTTCAATGCTTTCAATTGTAATCTTTTTAAAAGAAAGTTTGCAAAGGTATGAATTTATTTAACACTACAAAAGACTATAAACAAACTATTTTTATTTAAAAACTCCAATCGTAATTATCAATTTCTAGCAAACATTGAGTCAGTAAATCTGTACTTCCCTTTATGTCGTATTTGTTAGCCATTTCTATCACTTGGTGAATATGACGAGTTGGAATTGAAATAGCTCCAGCTATTGCTCCTCCAGGGTTCATTCGCTGAATTCCCGCTGTATCAGTTCCTCCTGCTGTTAAAATTTCTTTTTGATATTTTATGTTATTTTTAGTTGCTATTTGCTCCATAAATTTTACCATACGATAATCACAAATAGTTGAACTATCCATAATTTTTATCGCTGTTCCATCACCTAATTTGGTAATCATTTCTTCTGGTTTTGAACCAGGGACATCAAAAGCAATGGTTGTATCTAGTCCGAAACCAAAATCTGGTTTAATTTCTAAAGCCGCAACATTTGCTCCTCTAACACCCACTTCTTCTTGTACGGTAAATACTCCATATACATCGTAAGGAACTTCTTTGTCTTTTAAATTTTTAAGTGTTTCTATTAAAATAAAAACGGCTAACCTGTTATCTAACGATTTACAGTTTACACAGTCGCCCATTTCAATTAATCCTCTTTCTCTTGTAATTGGGTCTCCAACTCTAACAATTTTTTCTACCTCTTCTTTACTTCTTCCTAAATCGATAAAGTAGTCCGTTGTCTTAGGCATTTTTGTTCTTTCTTCAGGACTCATAACGTGTATTGGTTTTGAACCCATTACACCTATAATATCTTCTGTTCCATGGATAATAACTCTTTGTGCTGTTAATGTTTTAGGATCAAAACCACCTAAAGTATGAAAACGAACAAATCCATTCTCATCAATATGTGTAACTATAAAACCAATTTCATCCATGTGTGCACCAATCATTACACGCTTATCGTTTTTTCCTTTTTTAATGGCGTAAACATTACCCATGTTATCAACTTTTATTTCGTCAACCAAAGGCTTTATTTCTCTTAAAACTATTTCTCTAATACGTTGTTCGTGACCTGGTGCTCCTGCAACCTCAGCTATTTCTTTTAATAATGGAATATTAATTGGCATATTATTCTAATTTAGGTTTGAAAAATTCAAAAGTATGGATTCTGCCAATTTAAACTAGCTTGTTTTTAATAAAATCTTACTCCTTTAAAATATTTATCTTATCTTTCTCTTTACTTCTACATGAGTCAATTTGATAATAAATTAAAACTGGAAACTTACGAAGCTCCCATTATGGATAGGGCAGTGCGACTTTCAGATTATGCAGTTGGTATTTTTAAAACCATTACAAGCCGTAAAGGAATTAAAAAAGCGATTAAAAACGGATTAATTACTATTAATGGCAACCGTGGTTTTACAGCTGATTATATTGTTGGAGGAGAGTTTTTAGAACTTTATCAAAATGATGTTATTCAAAAAAAACCTGTTATACATATTCCTATTGAAGTGATTTATGAAGATGATTATTTAGCTATAATTAATAAACCACCTGGAATTTTAGTAAGCGGAAATAAAAAATGGACAGTTGAAAATGCACTTCCGCCACATTTAAAAAAAAGCACCCAACAAGATGTTTTGCAACGACCAGAACCCATTCATCGATTAGATTACCCAACAAGCGGAACTTTATTAATAGGTAAAACTGCAAGTAGCGTTGTTACGTTAAATAAATTGTTTGAAAGCAGACAAATTGAAAAAACATACTTGGCAGTAAGCATAGGGAAAATGGATAAAGAAGGAACTATCGACTTACCCATTGATGAGAAAACTTCTCGTTCATTTTATACTGTTTTAGAAACCGTGGTTTCTCCTAAATACGGCTATTTTAATTTGGTAAAATTAAAACCCGAAACAGGTAGAAGGCATCAGTTACGTAAGCACTTAGCAATTATTGGAAACCCTATTTTAGGAGATTTGTTATATGGAAAAGAAGGATTTCTTTTAAGAGGAAAAGGACTGTATTTACATGCTGTTTCTTTAAAATTTATTCATCCTTTTACATGTAAACAATTAATAATTAAAGCTCCTATTCCTAAAAAATTTGGGAAGTTGTTTTCAAATAAATGAGATTTATCAATAGAATTAAATTTCGTATAATCTCAAGATAACCCCAACTCCACATCTTTTATAATATCATCGATATGCTCTAGTCCAACCGAAATACGAATCAAACCTGGTAAAATTCCAACCTCTTGTCGTTCTTCTTCACTCAATTTAGAGTGAGTTGTTGATGCTGGGTGAGTTACAATAGTCCGAGTATCACCTAAGTTTGCCGTAATAGAAATCAGTTGTAATTTATCTAAAAATTCACGCCCTTTTTCTAAGCCTCCTTTTACTATAAAAGTTACTATTCCACCACCAGCTTTCATTTGTTTTTTGGCTACATCGTATTTTGGATGAGAAACTAAAAAAGGATATTTAACCAATTCTACTTGTGGATGTTTCTCTAACCATTCAGCTAATGCTAAGGCGTTATCAGAATGTCTATCCATACGAACAGCCAAGGTTTCTAAACTTTTAGAAATTACCCACGCATTAAAGGGCGACAATGCTGGTCCAGAATGGCGAGCAAATGCTTGAATTTCATCAATTAATGTTTGAGAACCTGCAATTAATCCTCCCAAAACTCGTCCTTGTCCATCTAAGTATTTTGTAGCCGAATGGATTACTAAATCAGCACCATACTTTATAGGTTGCTGCAAGTATGGTGTAGCAAAACAATTATCTACCACATAAAGTAATTTGTGTTGTTTGGCAAAAGCTCTCAACCATTCTAAATCAATAATATCTACCCCAGGATTAGTTGGCGTTTCCACAAAAACCAACTTCGTATTTTCTTGAACTGCATCGTCCCAGTTTTCAGTATCATTAATATCTACATAAGTAAAAGTAATGCCCCATTTGGGTAAAATTTTGGTTAAAATAGTATGTGAAGACCCAAATATTGAACGACACGCCAACACATGGTCACCTTGTTTTAATAATGCTCCAAAAACAGTAAAGACAGCCGCCATTCCAGTTGCTGTTGCCCAACCTGCTTCTGCTCCTTCTAATGCACAAATTTTTTGAATTAATTCTGTTGTATTTGGATTTGAAAAACGACTATAAATGTTGCCTTCAACCTCATCAGAAAACATTGCACGCATTTGCTCTGCATCATCAAACACAAAACTAGAAGTTAAGTGCAGTGGTGTTGAATGTTCATTAAATTGTGAGCGTTCACTTTGTGTACGTATGGCTAGTGTTTCGAAGTTTTTCATATTATTTTATGTTAATTATACTCTGCTAAATAACGAAATTATCAGGCTTTTTGATTTCAATTGGTATTACACCTCCCTTACCCTCCTTTTTAGGAGAGAACTTCTCCCCTAAAAAGGGGAGATTGAGAGGGGTGTAATTTATTTAATTGTATAAGTAGCTGTAAGTTCAATATCCTTACTCAAACTCAAGGCTACGGAACAATACTTTGTTAATGCTAATTCTATTGCTTTTTCTACTTTTTGGGCTGATAAATTACCTGTTAAGTTAAAATGTAAATTAATTGATTCGAATGCTTTTGCTGTAGTTTCATCTCTTGTTGCAGAAACTTCAACTTGATAATCCTCCAATACTTGTCGTTGTTTTTTTAATATCAAGCCTAAATCAATACTTGCACACCCACCCAAACCCATTAAAACCAACTCCATTGGGCGAGCACCTTTACCTTCTCCTCCAATAGCAGAATTTGCATCTATATTTACTATTATTTTATCCTCATTTTCAGCTTCATAGTGAAAAGCCTGATTGATTCTTTTTAAGTTTACTTTCATCGTTTTTTTGTTTTCTTCTTGGGGGTTATATTACCCACCCCCTTGCCCCTCCAAGGAGGGGAGTTATAAATGCAATCCACACTCCGTTTTTGGGTTATTATTCCATCTTCCGTCTCTATCCTTGCCTGGCAAAGTACAATGCTTACAGCCAATTGAAGAATACCCTTTTGCAACTAAAGGATGGAAAGGTAAATTGTTTGTTTTAATATATTTTTCCCTTTCTTTTTTAGACACATCTAACAAAGGATAAAACTTTAAAATACCACCTCTTTCTTCAAAAATATCTAAAGTAGCTCTATGGTCAGATTGCCATTCCATTAGCCCAGAAACCCATACTGTAAAGTTTTCTTTGATTAAGGTTAATGGCTCAACCTTGTTAACCGAACAACATAAGTTGGGGTCTTTTTTCCACGTTTCATCATTGGTTGTAAAATCATGTTTCCACTTTTCAGCACCAATACTTTCTACATTTAAACCATATAATTTTGTTAACTCTTCTTTGTATTCTATTGTGTCATCAAAATGATAACCTGTATCAATAAAATAAATTTTTTGCTCTGCATTTACGCTAGAAAAAACACGCAACAAAAATGCTGAGGTTGCCGCAAATGATGAAGTTAACATTACTTCTGCTGCATCAAAATCGTTATATAATTCTTCAATCCTTTCTTCTACAGAAAGTAAGTTGTACTTTTCGTTTAATTTTTTTATTTCTTCTGGTGAAATCACTCTTTTTACACTTTCTACACTCATCAGTTTAAATATATTTTAA
>CAXBPN010000014.1:0-21308 GCA_963977515.1 uncultured Flavobacteriales bacterium | reverse complement strand
GGGAAAAAATCTACAGACTATGAGGCAAAAGATTTTATTTATAACCAAGTAGGAGTTGTTGAAGTTGACGCAACAAAAGTAGAAGACTATTTAATTAGAAGTATAGATTTAGAGTTAGGAAGCTTAAACTCAAATACTGAACTTTTGTTTATTAAAACAGGGTTCTGTAATAAGAGATACACCAATGAATATTGGGAATTTGGTTTTGGATTTCATCCAGAAACAGCAACTTTTTTAAAGCAAAAGTTTTCAAACTTAAAAGTAATTGCCTTTGATTTAATTTCAATGAATTCTTATCAGCAAAGAGAAGTTGGAAGAGAAGCTCATAAACAATTTTTAATTGAGAATGATATTTTAATTGTCGAAGAAGTTGATTTAACTCAAGTTACAGATGAAACAAAATTTAAGGAGGTAATTATCGCTCCTCTTATGCTCGATAAAGCTGATGGAGCACCAGTAACTATAATTGCAAAAACAGCATGATAAAAGCAATATTTTACGATTTTGATGGTGTAATTAAAGAATCTACAGACATCAAATCAAAAGCATTTTACGATTTATATATTGAGTTTGGAAAAGATATCGCTAATCAAGTTGAACGGTACCATATTGAACATGGAGGAATATCTAGATATGAGAAAATTAGATATTGGCATAAAACACATTTAAATATTGATATTTCTGATAATGAATTACAAGTTTGGGCTCAAAAATTCTCTGATTTAGTGTTGAGAAAAGTAGTAGAAAGTCCATACGTAAAAGGGGCTTTGTCTACTATTCAAAACCTAAGTAATGAATATCAACAGTTTATTATTACAGGAACACCACAAAATGAAATAGATCAAATATGTAATGATTTAAAAATCTCAGATTTATTTAAACAAATATGTGGCTCACCAACTAATAAAATTAAATGGTGTGATCAGTTAATACCTGAAATAGGATTAAATAATACTGAAATAGTTTTTATTGGTGATGCTACTACTGATTATGACGCAGCACTCTATCACAATTTACACTTTGTTTTGCGAGAGCATGAAGAAAATGAAGCACTTTTTGCAGATAAAAACGTTGTAAAAATTAAGGATTTACTAAGTTTGGAATCAGTAATTAAAAAAATCAATTAATGAGAGTAGCAGTAACATCACCGTCATTTTCTAAACATCCCGATTTGATTAGGAAAATGGGACTAGAATTCCCTGATGCTAAGTTAAATAGTGAAGGGTTACTTTTTTCTAAAAATGAATTAATTGAATATTTAAAAGATTATGATGCAGCTATTGTTGGTCTAGATCAAATTGATGAAGAAGTTTTAAGTCAATTGCCAAATTTGAAAATTATAGCCAAATATGGAGTAGGGCTAAATAATATTGATTTAGAAGCTTGCAAAAAACATAATGTAAAAATTGGTTGGACTGGAGGCGTTAACAGAGTTTCAGTTGCTGAAATGGTTATGGGGAATGCACTTTCCTTATTACGAAATTTATACCAAACATCTAATTTATTAAGCAATGGAGTTTGGCAAAAAAATGGAGGAGAGCAATTAACCAGTAAAACTGTTGGTATAATTGGAATAGGATTTATTGGAAAAGAATTGGTTAAAATGCTAAAGCCATTTAATTGCAAAATATTGGTAAATGATATTATTAATCAAGATAAGTATTATGCTCAGAATAATTTGATTGAAAGTACAAAAGAAGAAATTTTTAAAAATTGTGATGTTATCACTGTTCATACACCATTAACAAAAGATACAAAGTACTTATTGAATTCGTCTTCATTTAATTTAATGAAATCCAATACTATTGTTATTAATACTGCACGTGGTGGAATTATTGAAGAAAGTGATTTAATTAAAGCCTTAACCGAGGGAGTTATTAAAGCTGCGGCTATTGATGTATATGAAGAAGAGCCTCCTACAAATATGGAATTATTAAGTTTGCCTAACCTAATTTGTACCCCTCATATTGGAGGGAATGCAAAAGAAGCTGTTTTAGCTATGGGTATGAGTGCGATTAACCATCTAATAGATTTTAAATCATAAACAGTTATTTTTAATGCTTTTTAATTCTTTAATTTTTGCATTCTTTTTACCAACCGTTTTTTTCATTTATTGGTTTGTAGTAAATAAAAATGTAAAAATTCAGAATATCTTTTTAATAGTAGCTAGTTATTTTTTTTATGGTTGGTGGGATTGGCGTTTTTTAGGGCTAATATTTTTCAGCTCGATTACTGATTTTTTTATAGGTAAAATATTACATCAGCAACAAAAGCAATTAAATAGAAATCTATTAATGATTTTAAGTTTGTTTACAAACCTTGGAGTATTGTTTTATTTTAAGTACTGTAATTTTTTTATCGAAAACTTTGTTTCCCTATTCTCTTCAATTGGGATTTCTTCAAATGTTACTTCTTTAAACATTATTCTTCCCATAGGAATTAGTTTTTATACATTTCAAACACTTAGTTACACAATTGATATTTATAAAAAACAAGGGAAACCAACTGATGATGTAGTTTCATTTTTAGCTTTTGTAAGTTTTTTTCCTCAATTAGTAGCTGGCCCAATTGAAAGAGCATCAAATTTAGTCCCTCAATTTTTAAAACCAAGAAAATTTAAATATGAAGATGGGGTAGAAGGAGCACGTTTAATATTATGGGGTTTTTTAAAAAAGGTTGTTATAGCAGATAATTGTGCTTATTTCGTTAATAACATTTTTGACAATTATGCAAGTCAAACCGGAAGTACTCTTGTTTTAGGGTTGATTTTATTTGCATTTCAAGTTTATGGAGATTTTTCTGGTTATTCTGATATTGCAGTAGGGACTGCTCGCTTATTTGGGATTAAACTTATGGACAATTTTAACTTCCCTTATTTCTCAACCAGTATTACTGATTTCTGGAGGCGTTGGCATATATCACTTTCTACATGGTTAAGAGATTATTTATATACCCCTATGGTTATGGGATTGAGATCTTGGGGTATGAAAGGAATTATTTTTTCTACAATTTGCTCATTTACCATAATTGGTTTTTGGCATGGCCCAAATTGGGTTTATATTGTTTTTGGATTGTTTCATGGTCTTGTGCTTAGTTATGAAATATTGAATAGTAAAAGAAGGAAACGATGGAAGAAATCAATGAATAAAAGAGTTCACTTTGTATTGAGCTTAATATTGACATTTACTTTTTATCTCTTTACACTAATTTTATTTAGGTCAGTTTCAGTAACAGATGCTACGTATTATGCCGAAAACATTTTCAGTAAATCTTTATTTACAATGCCGGCTATAATAGCACCTAAGTATAGAATGATATATACTTTAATTTTGATTCTTGCATTTATTATTACTGAATGGTATAGTAAGGATAAAAAGCATGTGTTAGATGTTGTTAATTTATCGCAATCTAAAAGATGGGCAATATATGCTGTTGTTATAGGTGTTATAATTGTTTTTGGTAGATTTAATAATAACGATTTTATATATTTTCAATTTTAGTAGATGACGAAATTTTTATATAAATCAATTATTGCCACCATAGTAGTAATTCTATTGCATTTAATAATAGTATTTTTTGCTAATGGCTATACTGATTCTATTTATGAGAAAATTTCAAGTGGTAAGCAAAAGTCATTATTATTAGGAGGATCGAGAATGAGTCAAGCGATATTACCTAATGTTATTGATGATGTTTTAGGTAAACAATCTCCTAAATTTTATAATTTTGCATTTACAAATTCACACTCAGGAATAGGACCAGTATATTTTAATGCAATTAAGAGAAAAATAGATCCTCAAACTAAAAAAGGGGTTTATCTAATATCAGTAAGTCCTTGGGGTGTATCTTCTTATGGGAATGATAATGGAGATGAAGCTGTTTTAAGAGAAAATAATTTTGAACTAGCAAAAATAACGGACTTTTCATCTTCACCTAATTATGATTATATGCTTAATGCTTATGGTTATGGATGGGGAAGTATTCTGCTAAAGACAATTGAACCAAAAATACTAAATGGGGCGATTGATTTAGGGTTGAATTTAAAGGGAAGTTGGACATACATCCATAAAGATGGTTCTCTGGAAATTAAAACAACAACGACAGACATGGTAGAAATAAATAAAATGATAGTAAAGGAAACAGCTAAATTTATTAAAGAAGCTGAAGAGAAAGATTATCAGTTATCCTCATTACGATTAGATTATTTGGATAAAATAATTTCATTTTTACAAGAACATGGAAAAGTCTATTTAGTTAGATTGCCTGTTAATCCTAAAATATACCAGTTTGAAGAAAAAAAATACCCAAATTTTAATCAATTAATGGCAGGTGTTAGTAAAGTAAAATCGGTGAAATATGTTAACTTCGCTACTGATGGTGAAATTTATGAATTCTGTGATGGAAACCATTTATCAAGAAATGCAGCAAAATTATTTTCTGTTGAAATTGCAAAAATGTTAACTCAAGAAGAAAGTGAAAACAATTAATCAACTTATAAAAAATACAAAGAAGGATGTGTCTTCATTTCCACTCCAAAATTTTTCTGTCTTAGGAGATTTTTCTACTCAATTTTTATCAAAAGCAATAAAAGGATATGCATACGAATATGGTTATAATCTTAATGTCTTTGAGGCAGATTATGACCAAATAGATATGCAGATTTTTAATTCAGAATCAGAACTGTACAGTAAGAAATCTGATTTTGTGTTAATAGCAGAAAGCCATTTGAAGTTACAACATAAATTTTATAAACTAAATACAGTACAGAGAGAAAATTTTGCTGAAGACTTTATTAATAGAGTTTTAAATTTATACAAAAATATAACTGATGTAGCCAAGCCAAAAGCAGTACTTTTTTTTAATATAGTAGAAGAAGACGATGATTTATTTGGAAACTATGCGAACAAAGTAGAGTCCTCGTTTTTGTATCAAGTAAGGAAGCTAAATTTTTTAATGATGGATTTAGCAGTTAAAAATTCTTCTTTACACATTATAGATGTAAAAAAAATACATCAACGTTTAGGAGATGAAAAGGCTTTTTCGACTAATTCATACATTAGTACAGATATATTGTTTAGCCTAGATATTACGCCTTATATCGCAAAAAATGTATGTGATGTTATTAGTGCATTATTGGGTAAGTTTAAAAAATGTTTGATATTAGATTTAGATAATACACTTTGGGGAGGTGTAATTGGTGATGATGGGTTGCAACATATTCAATTAGGTAGTTTTGGAATAGGTAAAGCATTTACCAATTTTCAAAAATGGATAAAAGAATTGAAGGATAGAGGAGTTATTTTGGCTGTATGTTCTAAGAATTTTGAAGAGGTTGCAAAAACACCTTTTGAATCTCACCCAGATATGCAGTTGAAATTGGAAGATATTTCTGTTTTTGTAGCCAATTGGAATAATAAGGCTGATAATATTAGACATATTCAAAGTATTTTAAATATAGGTTTTGACTCGATGGTTTTTTTAGATGATAATAAGTTTGAAAGAGAGTTAGTTAAAAATAATATTCCAGATTTAGAAATACCAGAACTACCTGAAGACCCAGCAGAATACTTAAACTATTTAAAAACATTAAATCTTTTTGAAACTGCTAGTTTCTCTCAGAATGATTCACAAAGAACGCTTCAATACCAAGAAGAAGCTAAGAGGAAAAGTCAAGAAATGAAGTTTACAAATCAAGATGATTTTTTAAAAAGTCTTGAAATGGAGGCTAAAATTGAATCTTTTAATGAGTTTAATTTACCAAGAATTGCGCAGCTTATACAACGTTCAAATCAATTTAATGTACGTACAATAAGATATTCTGAGCAAGAACTTATGGACCTGGTATCATCTCCAACTCATTTTTGTTTTAGTGTTTCATTAAAAGATATTTATGGAAATGCTGGATTAATCTCAGTTTTAATTTTAGAATCAAAACAAGGTCAGCTATTTATAGATACATGGGTAATGAGCTGTAGAGTTTTGAAAAGAGGAGTAGAAAACTTAATTGCTAATTATATTGTAGAGGTAGCAAATAACAAAGGAATAAAAGAAGTAGTTGGAGAATTTATTCCAACCCCAAAGAACCATTTAGTCAAAGACTTATATCACGAATTAAACTTTGAAAAAAATGACGATATTTGGGTGTTAAAAGTAGAAGAAAGCAAGAATAGAAAATGTTTTATTAAAACTGTTGAATGAATTATTTAGAAGATATTATTATCAAAATTGCAGTGGAGAACCCAGTTCACGGGAAAAAGTTAAAAAAGAATATTGGGAAACAAACACAAGAGTACAAGAATAAAGCGAATGAGTTTTTTGGAACTTATATTGATTTCGCAAAAAAATCAGATAAAGATTTAGATTACGGTGTTGCTTGTTATTTAAGAATGTTAGCTGATGTTAATCAGGAATATATTGCATTTTTAGAAACTGGTGAATACACTACCAAATCGTTTGAAGACGCAAACAGAAGAGTGTATAATAATCCTGAAGTTATGGAATATTATATGCATGGTTTATTAATGTCACAGTATTTATGGGTGCATCATAATGATATTTATAAGTTTTTTGTTGGAAATATTATCGCTTATAAAAATGATGTTAAAAGATATTTAGAAATTGGTGCCGGTCATGGTATGTACATTTCTGAAGCTACAAAGCTATTAAGTTCAGATACGGTATATGATGTGGTTGATATTAGTCCAACATCATTAGAAATATCTAAGAGCTTTATTGCAAAAAAAGACATCAATTATATGCTTACTGATATTTATGAATATGAACCTTCAGAAAAATATGATTTTATCACGATGGGGGAAGTATTAGAACACGTAGAAGACCCTATTTCTTTATTGAAATGTGTAGCTAGTTTATTAAAAGATGATGGTACTTTATTTATTACAGCCCCTGCAAATGCTCCTGCAATAGATCATATTTATTTATTTAAAAATGCTCAAGATATTAGGGATGTAATAACAAAAGCTGGGTTGAAAGTTGAAATAGAGCATGCAGAATATGTTGAAGATGTAAGCCCAGAAATAGCAGAACAATTTAAAATAGCATTGATGTATGGTGCATTCTTAAAAAAACAATAAAAGATGAATAAAGAAACAATATTAGAGCAAATAAATGTAATAGGAAGAGATGTTTTTGATGACGAAAGCATTGTATTGTCAGAATCTACAACAGCTAATGAAGTAGAAGATTGGGATTCAATAACACACGTCCAATTGTTGTTTTCAATTGAAAAACAATTTGGGATAAAATTTACTTCTGCAGAAATAGCGAAGTTTAAAAATATTGGAGAAATCGTTGCCTGTATTTTAAGTAAATAATTTACCTTTTGGAATTAGATTTAAAAATACATCACGTAGGTTGTGTGGTTCAAAATATTGAGGAATCAATTGCACTGTACAAAAACTCATTAGGATTTAAAGACTGTTCAGAAGTAATATATGTTTCTTCGCAGCAAGTAAATGTTTGTTTTGTTAATGTTGGTAACAATACCTTTATGGAACTGATAGAACCATTGGATGAAAAATCAGCAATAGCCAAGCTTTTAAAGAAAAAACATTCTTACTACCACATTGGTTATTTGTCTGAAAATTTTACAGAAACATTAGAAAAGCTTGTTAATAAAGGTTGTCATATTATAACCATTTTTAATTCGGAAGCATTTAATAATAAGCAGTGTGCATTTTTATATACTGAAGAAATGCACATGATAGAAATAATCGAAGCCTAAATTGGAAATGACAACATTTAAACAAAAGATAAAAGAAGTAGTTCCTTCAATATTTCTAGATCAACCAGGAAGGTTGTTTCGAAGTAAAAATGAGATAGCTAAACTTAAAAATAAGTTTAAAGGTAAGCGTTGTTTTATTGTTGGTAATGGCCCTTCTTTAAATAAAATAGATATAGCTAAGCTAGATTCTGAGTATAGTTTTGCCGTAAATTCTATTTATTATAAAACACAAGAAATGGGGTATAAGCCTTCATTTTATGTTGTAGAAGATCCTCATGTAATCAATGATAATTTGAAAGAAATTAATGATTATCAGTGCGATTACATGTTCTTTCCAGCCAAGTTTAAATCTAAATTTAAGAAAGGTGCTAATCGTTATTTTTTAAACTTAGATTATTCATTTTACAATGATGTTAGTCCCTATTTTGAAACCCCTAGGTTTTCACAAGATTTATCTGAAGAAGCTTTCTGTGGACAATCAGTAACTATAGTCAATTTACAATTGGCTTATTTTTTAGGGTTTACTGAAGTTTATTTAATAGGTATGGATTTCAGTTACAATGTTCCAGATTCAGCTAAAGTTGATGGAAATGTTATCGAAAGTACCGAAGATGATGTTAATCATTTTCATCCTGATTATTTTGGTAAAGGAAAAAAATGGCATGATCCTAAATTGCATAATGTGCTTAAAAGTTATCGTTTGGCTAAACTAATGTTTGAGTTAGATGATAGAAAAGTCATAAACGCTACAGTAGGTGGTAATCTAGAAGTGTTTGAAAGAGTTGATTTTAATACTTTGTTTAAATAAATTAAGGTTGACAAAATGATAGAGAAATACCATAAAGCGATACAAGAAGCTGTTAAAAGTAAAGGGATTATTACTGATGATGAAGTGTTAACTGGATTTTCAGGGCATAGAATGGTTACCTTATTACAAAATGTGTCAAAAGCTAGATTAGATGAAAATATATGTTATGTTGAGGTTGGAGTTTTTCAAGGGTTAACTTTATTGTCGGTTGCTAGAGTTTTGGAAAATGCTCAGGTTTATGGGATAGATAATTTTGCGTTTTTTGATAAGGCTGGAAAAAATCTGTCTATTGTTAATGAAAGAACAAAAAAATTAAATCTTAATAATGTAAATATCGTTAATGAAGATTATGAAGATGCATTAGAGAACTTAAAAAACCATATTGGAGATAAAAAAGTAGGAGTATATTTTGTTGACGGACCTCATGATTATAGAAGTCAGTTAATGTGTTTAGAATTGATAAAACCATTTTTAGCTGATAATGCAATTATAATTGTTGATGACAGCAATTATCGACATGTGCGTCAGGCAAATAGAGATTTTTTATTTAATAATAAAGAATTTAAATTAATGTTTCAATCTTACACAAAATGCCATCCTTTAAACTTAAACGAAGAAGATAGAAAAGAGGCCGAAAAAGATTTTTGGGATGGAGTGAATGTTATTGTTAAGGATACAGACAATAAACTCAAAGAAACATATCCACCAACATATAGAAATAGAAAACTATATGAAATTGAGCATGAACTATATGCTTCAAAACATCCAGATACCTTGGTTTACTTTTTACCAATATCAAATATGTTGGGAGGTTTAGTTAAGAAGCTTTCTAAAAAAACATTTTCACCAGCAGGTAAATTTAAAGCAATGAATACCTATAGTGAAAACTTACCTAAAAACGACTTTAATGAGTCTTTAAAATAGAGAATGAAATCTCCTTGGTATAAAATATTAGGACCAGGGTTATTATACGCAGGTGCTGCAATTGGAGTTTCTCATTTAGTTCAATCTACAAGAGCAGGAGCAGATTTTGGTTACGGTTTAGTTTGGGCAATCTTATTAGCTAATATTTTAAAATATCCTTTTTTTGAATTCGGGCCTCGATATGCTGCAAGTACGGGTAAAAGTTTATTGCATGGTTATAAGGCGATAGGTAGCTGGGCTTTATATTTGTTTATCATACTCACTTTTATAAGTATGTTTATTATTCAATCAGCAGTTACGGTTGTAACAGCTGGTTTGGCATCAGAAATTACTGGTTTTGAAATTGCACCATGGATAATGTCAACCATATTACTGGTTATTTGTGCTGCAATTTTGTTAATAGGAAAATACCAAGTTTTAGATAAAGTAATGAAAGTAATTATTCTAATTCTTTCGATAAGTACTATTATCGCATTGGTTGCTGCTTTTACAGGTAAAACAGTTCAATATCAGGAGTTTATGCTTTCGTTTACTTTTTCCGAAAAAAGTCATGTATTGTTTTTAATTGCTTTAATGGGATGGATGCCGGCTCCTTTTGATATTTCAGTTTGGCATTCCTTGTGGACTTCGGAAAATAACAATCATCAAAAGAGCGATTTAAAAGCAGCATTACTTGATTTTAAGATAGGATACTGGGGAACTCTAGTTCTAGCTTTATGTTTTGTTTCATTAGGAGCAATTACAATTTATGGTTCAGGAATACAATTAGAGGATAGTGGAGGTGCTTTTGCAAAACAATTAATCGAAATATATACCAATAGTATTGGAAGTTGGGCTTATGTTATAATAGCTATTGCAGCTTTTACTACTATGTTAAGTACAACAATAACGTGTTTAGATGCTTCTCCAAGAACATTAACAGAAGCAACTATTTTAGTTTTTAAAAGTTCAAAAAATGAGCGAAAGGTTTATTTGTTTTGGATTTTATTATTGTTGGTTGGTACTGTAATAATTTTAGCATTTTATCTAACAAATATGAAAGCTTTAGTTGACTTTGCTACGACTCTAGCGTTTTTATCATCACCAATCATAGCCCTATTAAACTATTTAGCAGTTACAGGGAAAACAATGCCCGAAGAAAATAAACCAGGCTTATTGTTAAAAGGATTAAGCTGGATAGGAATTCTCTATTTTATTGGGTTTTCTATTTATTTTTTGATTTTAATGAATTCAAACTAAAATCATTTCAATTCTGCACCTTTTTTAGCATCTTTACGTACAAATTATTATGTACAATAAAATTCATTTATATATAGCTTCGCTGTTAATTACTTTTTGTATTGTGATTAGTAGTGTTTCTGCACAATGTCCTCAATTGTACGATTTTTATGGGACACCAAGTAACACGCCAT
The DNA here is from genome assembly GCA_963977515.1 of uncultured Flavobacteriales bacterium. Classification (GTDB taxonomy): domain Bacteria; phylum Bacteroidota; class Bacteroidia; order Flavobacteriales_E; family Vicingaceae; genus Vicingus. Next base: position 10,420 of record CAXBPN010000014.1, on the reverse strand, counting down.
ATTGGTACGATTGTACAGGTAATAATTATACCTTAACAATACAATCTCCAGATAATATTGGGAGTTATACTATAGATTGGGGAGATGGAAGCCCTGTAACAACTGGAGGGTCGTTAATACCTCCAGCAAGTGTTACCCACCCTTATAATTCTACTGTTGATACATTTATTGTTACGTTTACCGAAGACACTTCGGGGTGCGTAATACAAGGTGTGATGGTGATGGAGGAGGCAACTAGTGCATCTATACAAATCCCAGTAGGTGGATTAACTCAAGCCTGTGCTCCTGCTGCATTAGAGTTTACTAATAGTAGTACAAACACTTCTGAAACAACTGTTTTTACGTGGGATTTTGGAGATGGTAGTCCTCCTGTAGTTTATGATTATACAAATGGAGGGCAAACAATATCGCATACTTACCTGCAAGGTACTGTTAACTGTGTGACTCAAGTTACGTTAACTGCTGAGAATTATTGTAACACCATTCAAGGAGGAAATAGTATGGCAACATTCAACCCAATTAGAATTTGGGATATAGATGATGCCGCAATTAATGCTTCTTCAACTGTTTTATGTTACCCCGATACTACTGTTACTTTTCAAAATATTACAAATAGAAATTGTTTAGCTCAAGGTAATATAGCTCAACGTTACGAATGGTGGAATTTTGGTGATTATTGGGGGAATGGTTACGATTCAATTGTTGGTTGGGTAGCATGGCCACCAGCAAATCCATATACAATAGCTTATCCCGGAATTGGAAGTTATGATGTAATGATGGTGGATAGTAGTTTTTGTGGCTTAGATACAGCTTACATCACTATTCAAATTGTTGCACCGCCTTTTGCCGCTCTTACAGCAAGTAAAGATACAATCTGTGAGGGTGAATCAGTTACTTTTAATAACCTATCGGGTGGAGGGGCTAATGCTTATTTCTGGAATTTTGGAGATGGAGGAGGTTGGGTTCCCTCAGCAGGAGGTGCTGTAAACTATACTTATAATAATGCTGGAGATTTCACCATACAAGTTGTTTCAAATATTACAGGAGGAACAGGAGGATGTACCGATACGGCTTCATTGGATGTGCATGTATTACCAACTCCATTAGCTAGTTTTAGTTTTGATAATAACAATGGATGTGATAGCATGTATGTTAATTTTACAAACACATCTTCAATCGATGCTATATCCTGGATTTGGGACTTTGATAATGGTCAAACGGATAGTACAGCAACTCCACCAATTCAATTTTATGGGACACCTGGAAATTATAATGTTCAATTAACGGTTAGTAATGCTAATAATTGTGCTAATTCAACCATTCAACCTTTAACTGTTTACCAATCTCCGATACCAGCTTTTACACCAACAAGTGTTTGTGTAAACGAAATGGCTTCATTTATTGATAATTCTACTTTTTTAGGAACAGATTCTATATTAACTTGGAGTTGGGATTTTGGAGATACAGGTACTTCAAATCAACAAAATCCATTTCATATCTATACAGTACCAGGTTTTTATGACATGGTTTTAACAGTAAATACTGCTTTTTGTGTGGGGACTGACACTGTTCAAATTAATGTTGAAAATGTTCCAACCGCTAATTTTGTTCCAGATACCACAAATGGTTGTGCTGATTTATTGGTAAATTTCAATAATACATCATCAGTAAATGCTACCAATTTTTATTGGGATTTTGGGGATGGAGATACGTCTATTGCTGTAAGTCCATCACATTTGTTTTTAAACTCTTACGGGTATGATACGACTTATACTGTTACATTAATTGCTCAAACAACATTTGGTTGTTCAGATACAGTTATTCAACAAATTACAGTTTATCCAAATCCAACAGCTTCATTTACAGATAATGCTACTTTAGATTGTGCTCCTTTAATTGTTAATTACACCAATACATCAATAGGAGGAACTTCTTATGTTTGGGATTTTGGAGATGGAACACCTATAGATACAGCTTTTAGTCCAAGTCATACTTATCAAAACTTAACTCAGTTTATCGATAATGATTTATTAACGTTAATTGTAACGAGTGCAAACGGGTGTACAGATACTGCCCAAAAAAATATTGTGGTTTATCCTGAGCCACAGTTTGGATTTAGTATTAATCCTGATTCTGGTTGTAGTCCACTTTTAGTGACTTTCCCTTCAGTAATTGGTGCTGTTGACTATCAATGGGATTTTGGAGATGGGACTTTTGGTTCAGGACCAACTCCTAATCATATATACTATAACACCGTAACTAATAATGTGATTTACAATGTAACATTAACAGCAACATCTCCATTTGCATGTGTAGATACGACTTATGGAAGTGTTTTAGTTTTTCCAAACCCAACAGCACAATTTAGTATTGATAGCTTAAATGGTTGCCATCCTTTAGAAGTTAATTATACAAATAGTTCTACAGGAGGTACTTTTTACCATTGGGATTTAGGTGATGGTACTAGTTTTGATACCTTGAGTTCAAATTTTCAACATACTTATATAAACACTACAGGAGCGACACTTCAACCACAGGTTGAATTAATTGCAGAAACAGATAGAGGTTGTAAAGACACAGTAACACAAATAGTAGATGTTTACCCAAAGGTTACGGCAGTTTTACAAGCCGATACTGTTGGTTGTAGTCCATTTACAACAACATTTAATAATTTCTCATTAGGAGCTAATAAGTATTATTGGGATTTTGGAGATGGTTCTCCAATAGATACAACTTTTAATCCTACACATCAATTTATAAATTCGGGATTAACAAATGTCTATTATACAGTATCTTTAATTATTGAATCAGTATATGGTTGTATGGATACTACTTATCAAGATATATTAGTTTATCCAGCAACTACAGCTATGTTAGCTGTTAATGATACAATAGGATGTCATCCCTTAACTATTGGTTTTACAAATAATTCGATAGGAGGTACATTTTATCATTGGAACTTTGATGATGGGACTATTTTTGATACAACATCTTTAGGATTTAATCATACATTCTTAAATACCTCTGGAGTAATACAAAACTACAATGTTAGCTTGGTTTCAGAAACAAACAATGGATGTAAAGATACTACTTACCAGAATGTGTCAGTTTACCCAGATGTTACAGCTATACTGCAAACTGACACTTTTGGTTGTAGTCCGTTTACTGCAACATTTAATAATTTTTCTATAGGAGCAACTAAATACTATTGGGATTTTGGAGATGGTTCTGCAATAGATACAATTTCAACACCAACACATCAGTTTATAAACCCTAGTTCGACTAATGTTTTTTATACAGTAACATTAATTTCAGAATCAATATATGGGTGTACGGACACTACTTACCAAGATATATTAGTTTATCCAGCTACAACAGCTCAAATAGCTGTAAATGATACAATCGGTTGTCATCCTTTAGCAGTTGGGTTTGTAAATAATTCAATTGGCGGAACTTTTTACTATTGGGATTTTGGAGATGGGATTAGTTTTGATACAACTTCTCTGGGTTTTAATCATACATTTTATAATACAACAGGTGTAATTCAAAATTTTCAAACTACATTAATTTCAGAAACTATTAATGGGTGTAGAGATACAACATCTCAAAGTATTGATGTTTACCCAGATGTAGTCGCTATTTTTGTGGCAGATACGGCAAGTTGTAGCCCTTTAAATGCTACTTTAGTAAACAATTCAATAGGTGCTTCAACTTATACTTGGAACTTTGGCGATGGCTCTTCCATAGACACTTCTTTTGCTCCAACACATCAATTTACGAATACAACTCCAAATGATATAACCTATACTATTTCATTAATTTCAGAATCGGTATATGGGTGTAAAGACACAATGATTCAAGATGTAACTATTTATACAACTCCACAAGCATCATTTACACCAACACCTTTAAGTCAAACTTACCCAAATACAGCTATAGCGATAAGTAATACAACTTCTAATGGAGTATGGCAATACACTTGGAATTATGGAGATGGCGATTCTTCTTTACTTACAATCCCACCAAATCATGTTTATTCAACATGGGGGAGTTATACAATTTCAGTTTTAGTAAAAGGAGTTAATTGTTCTGATACAGCATCGAGGATAATAGAAATTATACCTCCAGTACCAGTTGCGAACTTTACAGGTCCAGCTCAAGGTTGTCGCCCATTAACAGTATCATTTCAAAATAGTTCAATTTACGGATATTCTAATGCTTGGAATTTTGGTGATGGAGGACTTTCAACTCAAACAAACCCAACATATACTTATTATAATGCTGGTATTTATTCGGTTACTTTAACTGTAGTTGGAGATGGAGGTCAAGATGTTGAAACTCAAACTCAAATAATAGAAGTATATGAAAACCCTACAGCATTTTTTACGGTTAGTCCGTCAGTTGTTTTTATTCCAGAAGAACCAGTATTGATTTATAATTTATCAAATTTTGCATCAAGCTATTCTTGGGATTTTGGAGATGGAGAAACATCTACAGATCAAAACCCTCAACACTTTTATACCCAAGCAGGATTTTATGATATTCAATTAGTTGCCTCAACAGAAAATAATTGTACTGATACTTTTAGAATTATATCAGCAGTTGAAGCAAAAGCAGAAGGAGGAATAAAAATACCGAATGCATTTACACCTAATATTGGAGGAAGTAATGGAGGAGAAATAATACCTGGAAATTTAGATAATGACGTATTTCATCCGATATTGTATGGAGTAGAAAAGTATGAATTGAATATTTTTAATAAATGGGGAGAGCTGCTTTTTATTAGTACTGATATAAATATTGGCTGGGATGGTTATTATAGAGGAGAATTATGTCAGCAAGATGTATATGTTTATAAAATTAACGTAACCTATATTGATGGAGAATCTGATTCGTATGTAGGCGATTTAACATTATTGAGATAAATAAAATAAAATGAAAAATAGTATAACCACACTTCTTTTAACCATTTTGGTAAGCTTTTCTCTAAAAGCCCAGTTACCAGAGTTAAAAAAAATAATCAAATCTGCTGATGACCGATTTGAAATGCAAGATTATTATGGTGCAGAAAAACTATATGTAGAAGCATATAGTATAGATTCAACAGATGCAACAGTTAATTTTAGATTAGGAGTCTGCAAATTTGAAATGAAAGACTATAAAAGTGCAGAACAGTATTTTATTAAGAGTAGCAGTGCAGTTAGTCTTGAAATATTTAGGTACAAAGCTGCAATTGCACATGCTGACAAGAAATTTAAAAAAGCAATAAATTATTACAATGCATATAAAATTATTAATGGAGAAAAAGACTTAACCAATGAAGAAGCAAATAACCTAATCGCTAAATCTATCTATGCTGAAAATGCAATTAAGAGCCCTAGAAATGTTTCAATTATTAATATTGGCTCTAATGTAAATACCGAATATGATGAATATGTTCCATTAATTTCTGCTGATGAAGAAATTATGATTTTTACATCTAGAAGACCAGAAAGTACGGGTAAATTGTTAGATCCAAATGGTAGGTACTTTGAAGATATTTATTCTTCAAAAAGAATAGGAAAAGAATGGCAAAAACCAATTCAATTAGGTTCAACTATTAATACAAATACAAATGATGCATCAGCTGGTTTATCAGCAGATGGACAATTATTATTTATTTTTAGAACAAATGATGATTTAATTTCTGGTGATTTATACGAATCTAGGATGGGATTGGATGAGTGGGAAAAACCAAAGAAATTACCATCAAATATAAACTCTACAAATATTGAATCGAGTGCATCAATCATCCCTAATGAACGGACAATGTATTTTTCTAGTGATAGAGAAGATGGTTTTGGAGGCAAAGATATCTATAAAGTTGAACGATTGCCAAATGGTAATTGGGGAGCTGTTCAAAACTTAGGACCAACAATAAATACATCAAATGATGAAGATGCACCATTTATTCATGCCGATGGGAAAACTTTATATTTCAGCTCAACAGGGCATCAAAATATGGGAGGCTATGATATATTTAAAACAAAACTTAGTGAAACAGGAGAATGGAGTAATCCGGAAAATTTAGGTTACCCCATTAATGATGTAACTGACGATATCTTTTTTGTGATAGCTGCCAATGGAAAAACAGGATACTATTCTTCTTCAAGAGAAGGTGGTTATGGTGGACAAGATATTTATAAAGTGTTATTGAAAGATGAATATGAAAAATTAACAGTGATTAAAGGTGAAGTTTTAGGCAAAGACAATACACCTATCTCGGCAAAGATTACTTTAATAGATTTAGAATCAGCATCGATTCAGGGTATTTATAAATCAAAAGAGGGTACAGGTAAATTTATAATGCTGGTTCAATCAGATAAAACCTATAATTATGTGATTCAAGCCGATGGTTATCATCCTAAAACAGATGAACTAAATTTTGATATAAAAAGTAATACACCTATAAAATTTAATTTGGAAGTGAAAAATTGAAAAAGTTAATTTGCATAGTACTTACTTTTTGTTTGTGTTCAACTATAATAATTGAAGCACAGGATATGCAATTTACTCAGTTTAACGCAGCTCCATTATATCTAAATCCTGCATTTACGGGTTCAACTATACAGCATCGATTTGCATCTAGTTATCGAAATCAATGGACAGCAATTCCTGGTCATTATAATAATTTTGCTTTTTCTTACGATTACAATTTAGCCGATTTTAATAGCGGAGTAGGATTAGTTTTTGCTAGGGAACAAGCAGGAACAGCAGGGTTAAGTACAACTGAAATAGGGTTATTGTATTCTTATCGATTTTTACTCAAAAAGCAAATTTATATCCAAGCGGGATTGAAATTTAATTATGTAAGAACAGGTATTAACTTTTCAAAGTTAGTGTTTAATGACCAACTTTATACTGATGGTTCGGCAACTACAGAATCATTATTACTTCAAAATACTTCTTATTTAGATTTAACTAGTGGTGTATTAATCTACAGTAGTAAGTTTTGGGGAGGTATAGCGGTAAATCACATGAATCAACCCAACCAATCTTTAACCAACAATGAAAGTCCTTTATATTTAAAATTATCCGTTCATGGGGGATATAAATTTGATATTGATGATGGTAATAAAAGAAGTGCCGCAAAGTATTTTAATTTAGCTTTTCAATACAAGGCACAAAACAAGTTTGACCAATTAGACTTAGGAATATATTACACACAAGAACCATTAGTTTTTGGAATATGGTATAGGGGAATTCCATTACTAAAATCTTATGAAGGAGTCTTAAATAATGATGCGGTTGCAATTATTTTAGGGTATGTAATACCTGAATCGAATCTTAGTATAGGTTATAGTTATGACGCTACAATTTCAAGATTAGTATCAAGTTCTGCTGGTGCTCACGAAATATCTATTATTTATGAAATAGCAAGTAAACGTAAGAAAAAAAGAAACCGTAAATTTTTTGCCCCTTGTGCAAAGTTTTAATTAAATAGTTTTAGCCTTATTCCAATACACATCCATTTCTTCTAAGGTCATTTCTCCCATTTTTTTACCATCCTTTGCAGATTCAGTTTCTAAGTATTGAAATCGCTTTATAAACTTCTTATTCGTTTTTTCTAAAGCATCTTCTGGGTTGAGGTTAAGAAAACGACCATAGTTTATTAAAGAAAAAAGAACATCTCCAAATTCATCCTCCATTTTATCACTTTTCTTATCAGCTTCAGCTTTAAACTCTTGTATTTCCTCGTTTACTTTGTCCCAAACTTGTTCTTTATTGTCCCAATCAAAACCAACTCCACGAGCTTTATCCTGTATTCTAATTGCTTTAACCAAAGCAGGAAGTGCTCTAGGAACACCTTCTAATACTGATTTTTTGCCTTCTTTTAACTTTAGCTTTTCCCAGTTGGCTTTAACCTCCTCTTCATTAGCTACTTCTACATCTCCATAAATATGAGGGTGACGGTGTATTAATTTTTCGCAAATACCATTTAATACATCTGTAATATCAAAACTATTAGTCTCAGAACCAATTTTGGCGTAGAAAACAAGATGAAGCATTAAATCACCAAGTTCCTTTTTTACCTCTTCTAAATCATTATCATGAATAGCATCGGTTAATTCGTAAGTTTCTTCAATGGTTAAATGCCTTAAACTTTGCATAGTCTGTTTCATATCCCACGGACATTTAGCTCTTAAATCGTCCATAATATTTAGTAATCTTACAAATGCTTCGGCTTCTTGTTTCATTTCGACTTATTATTATATTTTTGTTTTGTGATTAAGCTTTTTTTCAAATATCGGTTATTTTTTGCCTTATTTTTTATTTTTAAAATTGGTTATAGTCAAGATTCTATACCAAATTTGGGTATAAAAGCAACGTTTCATTATGGTTTTATAGCTCCTCATAAGCCATTAGTTAATGAGGTAATTAAAGGACATACTCAAATTATTGAACTCTCATTTTATAAGAATACTACAGGTAAACGTCAATGGGAGCAATATTTTAATAATCCTAAAATCGGAATTTCAGCATTTTTAATTAATACAGGTAATAATGAAAGCTTAGGTAAAGCTTATGGAGTAATACCTTTTGTTGAGATGCCTCTAAACCAGTGGAAAATAAAATGGAATTTAAAATTTGGTTTTGGAGTGGGGTATATTGAAAAGCCCTTTAACAGAGTAGATAATTATAAGAACTTAACTATTGGCTCTCATCTCAATGCTTTAATTTTTATTAATTCATTATGGAGTTTACCTATTAATAAACGTTTTAATACTTCATTGGGTTTGTCATTAACACACTTTTCAAATGGTTCATTAAAACGTCCTAACCTTGGTATAAACTTACTCTCTGTAAACTATGGAATAGACTATAACTTTGGAACTTCAAAAACAATTGTTCCTTTTAATGGCATAAATAAAGAGAAAATCTGGAACAGTTATGTTTCGGCTTCTGTTGGAGTTAAAGAAATTCCACCGATTGGAGGTAAAAAATATTTTGTATCATCATTTACTTATCAATGGATTAAAACCACATCTAATAAAAGTGGGTTTGGAGGAGGAACAGATGTTTTTTATAATACCTCATTAGATCCATTAATTAAGAGAGTACAAAATGAAGACAAGGGTACGGTAGGTAATTTTAGATTAGGAATACATGGATCTTATCAGTTGGCATTAGGTAAATTAACGCTCCAATTACAAGTTGGAGGTTATGCTTATACAGCATACAAGGACAATGGTAATATTTATAGCAAGTTAAATTCTCGTTATTTTGTTACAGATAAATTATTTTTAAACTTATCATTAAAAACACATTATGCTGTGGCTGATTTTATTGAGTATGGAATTGGTTTTAAGCTTAAATAATGATTGATACACACAAAATATTACAATATTTTATAGCTATAATCTTTATATGCTTTTTGTTTAGTTGTGATAAAGATTCGGCATGTTTAAAAGGAGCTGGAAATGTTGTTACAGAAGATAGAACAAGCACAGAATATTTTGATAAAATATTTCTTAATCATAATATTAATTTACAAATAACTCAAGACAGTAATGTTTCGGTAATAGCAGTTGGAGGAGAAAATTTATTATCGAGAATAATAACTAAAGTTGAGGATGGAACCTTAAAAATTTCGAGTGAAAACAAATGTAGCTTTTTAAGAGATTATGATAATTTGATAACCGTTTATTTAAGAGTTCCAAATATTAAAAACATTGAATACATTGGTTTTGGTGATATTACCAGTAATGGAGTGCTAAATTTCCCAGAACTGACAATAGATTCTAGAGAAGGAACAGGAAGTATTAACTTAAATTTAAATTCAACTAATTTGTATTTAAAGCAACATACGGGTCCAGCAGATTTTAATATCAGCGGATTTTCAAAGTTTTTATACGTTTATACGAATGGCAACGGATGGATGTATTGTCAAGATATAGTTGCAGAAAAAGCTCATGTTAGCAGTAGTGGTACTGGCGATGTTTTTGTTAATGTAATTAATGAGTTAAGAATTGAGTTAAGAGCTATTGGTAACGTGAATTATTATGGAAATCCTGTATTAAATGTTACAGAACACTCAGGAAGCGGTCAAATTATAAAGAAGTAGCGTTATTTTTTTTTAAAAGAATATAAGCTACTTCTCTATTACCAACCATAATTTTAAATGGTTTAATTTCACTTAGGTTATACTTAGATTTTATTTTTTCTTCAGAGATACCATTTTCAACAACCCCAAACCAACAATCCCAAATAATAATATCATTCGACGTAATTCTTTCTAAATTTTCATTAGATAGTGATCTTCTTATCGTTTTATCAAAGTAATTTATGTTAAGTAGCTCACTTAAATAAGGATCAGAAAAAATAAAGGTGGTGTTAGGAGTCTTAATTGTATTTAGATAAGAGACAGATTTGTTAGCAA
>CAXBPN010000013.1:0-22791 GCA_963977515.1 uncultured Flavobacteriales bacterium | reverse complement strand
GGTATTGCTCCAGGAAAAGCCCCCACAAAAACTGCATAGGGAGAAATTCGTTTAAGAGGTGTATAAAGTGCAGCATACATAAATATAGCTAACAACCCTAAAATTCCACTTAAAGGATTAAGAAATACCCATAAAACACTTATTCCAATAATCCCTGCTAAAAAAGCAAAAACAATTACTTCATTTAAATTTAGTTTGTTTTGAGGAAGTGGTCTTCCTTCCGTTCTTTTCATGAGTTTATCATGATTACGCTCAATAATCTGATTAAAAGTATTTGCAGAACCTGTAACTAAAAAACCACCAATAATTAAACTTATAATTTCTGATAAATTATAAGTTGAAGCTCCTATAAAATAACCAAAAACTGCTGAAATGACTACAAAAACAGTAATCTTAAGTTTTAAAATTTGAGCATAGCATCTCAACTTTTCAATAAAGTTAATTGCTACTATACTTTCTGTTTTTACTTGATTCATATAATTTAAACGAGCCACAAATATAAATAAATGAGAGCATAATCAAAAATGTAAATAATCAAGGCTGTTTTTTTGTTTCAACTTTCTAAGTTCTTAGTTAATTAACTACATTTGTCGGTTATATAAGTCAAAATGTCTGACCATTAAAAATGGTAACATTTTTGACTTTACAGAGATTCATTTATAAACAAATATTTAAAATGGCTGGAGCAGGATTATTAAATAAAGTTCTAAAAACTTTTTTAGGAAGCAAAACCGATAGAGATTTAAAAGAATTATCACCTATAATAGAGGAAACAAATGCAGTTTATACACAACTAACCTCTTTGTCGAACGATGAATTAAGAGCTAAGACAACTGCTTTTAAAACCAAAATAAAAGAATATACGAAAGAAACTGAAGATAAAATTAATGCCTTAAAAGATAAAATTGAAAACGATAATTCCTTATCAATTCACGATAAAGAAAACATCTATAATGAAATAGATGAACTGGATAAAAAAGTACTGGAACAAATTGAAGAAGTATTATTAGAAATCCAAGCAGAAGCTTTTGCAGTAATAAAAGAAACCTCAAGACGTTTTGCTGAAAATAAGACCATAGAGGTTACTGCAACTCAAATGGATAGAAATATTGCAGCAGAAAGAGATAGTGTAGAAATAGATGGGGATAAAGCTATCTATCATAACACATGGTTAGCTGCTGGTGCAGAGGTAACTTGGGCAATGGTTCATTACGACGTTCAGTTAATTGGTGGTAGTGTTTTACATCAAGGTAAGGTTGCCGAAATGCAAACAGGAGAAGGTAAAACTTTAGTTGGAACATTACCTGTTTATTTAAATGCACTTGCTGGAAGAGGAATACATTTAGTAACCGTAAATAATTACTTAGCAAAAAGGGATTCGGAATGGATGGCTCCAATTTTTGAATTTCATGGAATGACTGTTGATTGTATTGACAAGCATGAACCCAATTCACCAGAAAGAAGACAAGCTTATTTAGCTGACATCACTTATGGAACAAATAATGAATTTGGATTTGATTATTTGAGAGATAACATGGCTCGTTCTCCAGAAGATTTGGTTCAACGTAAACACCATTATGCAATTGTGGATGAGGTCGATTCTGTATTAATTGACGACGCAAGGACTCCCTTAATTATTTCAGGTCCTACTCCAAAAGGAGATAAGCACGAATTTCACGAATTAAAACCAAGAGTTGAAAAATTAGTAGCTGAACAAAAGAAATTTGCTACTGAAGCACTAACTGAAGCAAAAAAATTATTGTCGCCTCTTATAAAAGGTGAAAAAATAAGCAAAGAAGATCAAGAAAAAGGAGGGTTAGCCTTATTAAGAGCACACAGAGCTTTCCCGAAAAATAAAGCATTAATTAAGTTTTTAAGTGAGCACGGTATAAAAGCGATGCTACAAAAAACCGAAAATTATCACATGCAAGATCAAAACAAAGAAATGCCTAAGGCAGATGAACCTTTGTTGTTTGTTGTAGATGAAAAAAGTAATTCGGTAGAATTATCAGAAAAAGGTATTGACTTAATTACTGGTGCGGGAGAAGATACTAAATTCTTTGTGATGCCAGATATTGGATCTGAGGTTGCTGAAATTGAAAAATCTACCGATTCAGAAACTGAAAAGCTAGCTAGAAAAGAAAGAGTTATACAAGACTATTCTGTAAAAGCAGAAAGAATCCATACCATCAATCAACTATTGAAAGCATACGCTATGTTTGAAATTGACGTAGAATATGTGGTAATGGACAACAAAGTGAAAATTGTTGACGAACAAACTGGTCGTATTATGGATGGACGTCGTTATTCTGACGGATTACACCAGGCCATTGAAGCTAAAGAAAATGTAAAAGTTGAAGCTGCTACTCAAACTTATGCAACTGTAACATTACAGAATTATTTTAGAATGTACCATAAGTTATCTGGTATGACAGGTACTGCTGAAACTGAATCACAAGAACTTTGGGACATCTACGAACTAGATGTTGTTATTATTCCAACAAATAGACCTATTACTAGAGATGACAGACAAGATTTAGTTTACAAAACTAAAAGAGAAAAATACACTGCAGTAATTGATGAAATTGTAACCTTAGTCAACCAAAAAAGACCTGTGTTAGTTGGTACAACTTCTGTAGAAATTTCTGAATTATTAGGGAGAATGCTGAAGATGAAAGGCATTAATCATAATGTATTAAACGCAAAATTACACCAACGTGAAGCTGAAGTAGTTGCAGGAGCTGGTCAGGCTGGAGCTGTTACTATTGCAACCAACATGGCTGGTCGTGGTACCGATATTAAATTGGGAGAAGGCGTGATAGAAGCAGGTGGTTTAGCAATTATTGGTACTGAACGACATGATTCTCGTCGAGTTGACAGACAATTAAGAGGTCGTGCTGGTCGTCAAGGTGATCCAGGTTCATCTCAATTTTTTGTTTCGTTAGAAGATGATTTAATGCGTTTATTTAATTCAGAACGAATTATTAAACTAATGGATAGAATGGGACTAGAAGAAGGTGAAGTTATTCAGCATTCAATGGTTACCAAATCTATTGAAAGAGCTCAGAAAAAAGTAGAAGAAAACAACTTTGGTATTCGTAAGCGTTTATTGGAGTATGATGACATTATGAACTCTCAACGTGAGGTAGTTTATACAAAAAGAAGAAATGCTTTACATGGCGAAAGATTGGGTGTAGAAATTTCAAACATGATTTATGATGTATGTGAAGATATTGTAAATGATGCTCAAGCTCATGGCGATTTTGATGATTATAAAATTGAATTAATTCGTTTATTATCTATTCAAAATCCATTTAAAGAAAAAGAATTTTTTGAAGGGAATCCTCAAGAATTAATTGAAGAATTACACGATTTAGCCTTAACTCATTATCAGAAAAAATCAGTCCTTATTGCTCAAATGGCATACCCGGTAATTAAAGATGTTTATGAAAACCAAGGTGCTCAATATGAGAATATTTTAGTGCCAATTACTGATGGACATAAAGTATTAAATGTATCTACCCCGTTAGAAAAAACGTATCAAAACGAGTGTAAAGAATTAATAAAATCTACTGAAAAGAATGTGATTTTAGCGATGATTGATGAGGATTGGAAAGAACATTTACGTGAAATGGACGAATTAAAACAATCCGTTCAAAGTGCTGTTTATGAACAAAAAGATCCTTTATTAATTTATAAGTTTGAAGCATTTAAGTTATTTAACTCTTCATTATTAAAAATTAATAAAGAAGTAGCTAGTTTTTTAATGAAATGTAGTTTACCTCAACCGAAAGAAGGGTCTCCAGAAATTGAAACAAAAGAAGCTCAAGCTCCGCAAAAAAGCGAAATAAGCAACTTACAAACGAGCAGACCTGATAACTATGCTGCACCTCAACAACAAGGAGCTACTCCACAACAAGCAGAAAAACCAAAACCTCAACCCATAAGAGTTGAGAAAAAAGTAGGTAGAAACGAATTATGTCCTTGTGGTAGTGGTAAAAAGTTTAAACAATGTCACGGAAAATAAATTAACCTACAACTAGATTTAAGGGCTATGAAATTCATAGCCCTTTTTATTGCTGTTATAATTTTTATATTTGAACACTAAAATTCTTGGTATTAATTTTTTCAAACTCATATCATTCCTTACTATTTTCATTGTTATCATTGGTTATGCAAGTGGACAAAAACATCACTTTATTGAAACCGAATTAATGGGAGGTAAAATTGTACCTAACTATTCGGTAAACTTTCCAAAATCTACAATTCAATCAGCAATTGCAATAAATATCGGAACATTAAATAAAGACACATCAGGTTGGGCTAAGTATTATAACTATCCAGAAACTGGGCTTTCATTTTTTGGTTCTTACCTAGGTAATAATAAAATATATGGAAACCAGTTTAGTTTATCTCCATACATTCAATTTAAACTAAACAACAAATCAAAACCGTTTTACATCAAATTAGCCATTGGAGCTTCTTACTTTACTACTCATTTCGACAGTATTAGTAATACCGACAACGTTGCTATTGGCTCTAGTTTTACTTGGGGGTTTCAAGCGTTTTTATATAAATCAATTTACCATAACAATGGCGTTCACCTCCGTTTAGGAGGAGGGTATTCTCATGCTTCAAACGGACATACACAACTCCCTAACTTTGGGTTAAATTCAGGTTTATTGAGTTTGGCTGCTCAATTTTATAATCCTAAAAAAGAAGTAAAACAATTAACTTCTACAGTCTCAAAACAAAAATCAAAAAACTTATTTATTAACTTCCGTCAAGGGTTAGGTTTTCATGAGCTAGGAGCTACAGCAGAACCTGTTGGAGGAATAAAAAGAGAAGTTTATACCTCATCTTTATCGTTTGGAGTAGTTTTTAATAAACACCTAAAAATTAGAAGTGGATTTGCTTATCGTTATTATGAACAGTACAATAATTACATCAAAGAAACTGAAAACCCAGATTTTATTAACAACCCAATTCTTTCTTCATCCAATCTCTATTTTTTTATCGGAAGTGAATTTTTAATGGGACATGTAGGGTTAGATGTAATGGGAGGATTAAATCTTTATAAACCCTTTTACAAAGAATTTAATACCGCTTATGAAAAAAATGATGGAGTAAAATATCTATTAAAAAAATTATTTACTACACGAATGGGTCTAAACCTTTACTTATTAGATGCCAACAAACTCCCAAAACATAATGTTTTTATAGGTGCTCATATCAATGCTAACTTTGGGCAAGCAGACTTTACTGAATTTAACTTAGGGTATCAATTCCTAATAAATTAAAAACAGTTAGCACTTCTGTTAAAATCACAACAATCCAAGCATACAAAAAAATAATACTTTTTTTTTGACAGTTATTTAGTAAATTGCATTTCTTTAACACACTAACTAAACTAATTAATATGAAAAAAATTGCTTTGGCAGTCGGCTTACTAATAAGTACAATTGGTTTTGCCCAAACATACAATGCTGACTTTCTTGACGGAAGTATATTGTTTAAACTCAAAAAAAATGTTCAAACGGCTGAAACATTAAAAGATAAGCCAGAATCTTTAGTTAAAAACGAAAATATTGGAGATTATCCTGTTTTAAGAGGTGCGCTTCAAGCTTTTTCTATCTCAGATTTTAATCGTCCTGTTTTTCATACTAATAAAGAGGATTTACAGAAAATATACAGGTTAAAATTTAGTAATTATGCTGAAATTGATGAAATTATTAAAAAATTAAGCCAACTAGAAAATGTTGAATATGCTGAAAAAGAACCTATCTATAAGTTAAATTTTGTTCCAAATGATCCATTATATACCGGAACAGGAAAATGGTATCATGACTTAGTTGGGTCTGAAGCTGCTTGGGACATTAGCCAAGGTAGCAATCAAATAAAAATTGCGATTGTTGATAATGCCATTTATGCTGACCATGTTGATTTAACTACATACAAACAATGGGATATTGCCGATAATGATGCTGACGCTACGCCACCTGCAGGTGGAGGTTGGGCTCACGGAACTCATGTTGCTGGGTTAGCTACAGCAGACATCAACAACTCTATTGGAATTGCTTCTTTAGGTGCTAATTGTGAATTAATTGCTGTTAAAGCAACGCCAGATAATGCTCCTAATGGAGACGCCATTTATTATGGGTTTAACGGTGTTGCTTGGGCTTGTGCTAATGGTGCTAATGTTGTAAGTATGTCTTATGGAGGTACAAATTCTAGTACAGCGATGCAGAATTTAATTAACTCTTATCCAGAGGTTGTTTTTTTAGCAGCAGCTGGTAATGATGGCAATACAGTTTTACAATACCCTGGAGCTTATGACAACGTAATTTGTGTAGGTTCTGTAAATGGAAATAATTCTCCATCAAGCTTTACTAACTATAATGGAGCTACTCAATATGTTGATATTGCTTCTCCAGGTGGAGGTGAGTTTTCAAGTTTCGGTGGTTTAAATAGTACATATTATAATGGAACAAGTGGTACTTATGCTGCTATTTCTGGAACATCTATGGCAACACCTTTTGCTGCTGGATTAGTGGGCAACATGTTAAGTATAAATCCTACTATGACTCCAACTCAAATTGAGAACTGTTTAAAAACAACGGGAGTAGCTACAGGTGGGTCTAAAGATATTGGACCAAGAATTGATGCTGCTGCTGCTTTAGCTTGTGTTGCTGCAACTGTTACTGGTGATCCTTTAGTACAATTTTCAGGTTCCCCTACTTCAATTTATGAAGGTCAAACTGTTACATTTGTTGATCAAACAAATGACGGTGGAAATGCAATTACAGATTGGCAATGGTCATTCCCAGGTGGATCACCTTCAAGTTTTAACGGGCAAACTCCTCCTGCAATTACATATGCTTCAGCTGGTGTTTATACTGTTGAGTTAACTGTTACAAACACTCAAAGTGCTCAAACAAAAACTAGAACAGATTATATCAATGTTAGTTTAGAACCTTATGGAGAGTGGATAATCCAAAACTCTGGTTTCGCTACTGTTTCTTCTGGAATTGGACATATTGATATTGTTGATGTTAATACTGTATGGGCTGTTGCTTATGATGGCTCTGGTGGAGGTGGAAATCCTCAAGAATTTACTAAAACAACTGATGGTGGTACTAACTGGAATGTACAAGCAATTAACATTGGAGATGCTGCTTCAGCAATATCTATGATTACAGCTATTGATGATATGACTGCATGGTTAGTAGCATACCCACCTACAGGTGCTGAAGACCAAGGTGTTTGGAAAACAACTGATGGTGGTGTTAACTGGACTAAACAACCTTCTGCAGCTTATAGTGATGCTGCTTCTTTTGCTAATGTTGTTCATTTTTGGGATGCAAATAATGGGTTTTGCCAAGGTGATCCTATTGGTTCTGGTAATGGGGAATTTGAAAACTATACTACTACCGATGGTGGTACCACATGGAACTTAGTTCCTGGAGCTAATATTCCAAATCCATTAGCTGGAGAATATGGATATGTAAGAGATATTGAAGTGGTTGGTGATACTGTTTGGTATGGAACTAACTTAGGAAGACTATATCATTCTACCGATAGAGGTTATACTTGGAATGTTTACCAAACCCCAGAAACTGATATGGGTAATGCTAATTATTCATTTACAAATGGTTCAACAGGAGTATTAGTTACTGGAGGAGCTGTATGGAAAACTACTGATGCTGGCGCTAACTGGACTCAATTAACAACAACCGGATCTGTATTTGATGCTGGGTTAAGTTATATTGAAGGAACTGATGTTATATTTACTACTGGGATAACAGGTTCTTCTTATAGTGAAGATGGTGGTACTACTTGGAATATTATTGATACTGAACAACATACATATTGTGAATTTATCAACCCAACTGTCGGTTGGTCTGGTTCATTTACTGTAAGTGCTGTTGAACATGGAATATGGAAATGGAATAGCTTAAACTCAAATTTAGATGCAGACTTTACCGCATCGCCGTTAAATGTTTGTGTAGGCGATACTGTTCAGTTTACTGATTTAACTACTGGTGGGAATATTACTGATTGGAGCTGGCAATTTTTTGGAGGTACTTCTCCTGATGCAACTGTACAAAACCCAATTGTTACCTACCCTGCTGCAGGTCAATATAGTGTTCAATTAACTGTTACTGATAGTGTCGGACAAACAACAACCTCAAAAGGTAGTTATATTACTGTTGTAGAGCCCCCTTCTACACCTTTGGTTGTTGGTGGCCCTGCTACAGTTTGTCAAGACTCTTTAGCTTCTTATGGATGTCCATTAGTTGCTGATGTTTTCTATGTATGGCAATTACCAGCAGATTGGTTAGGCACTAGCTCTACTCAAAACATTACTGCAACTGTTGGAACAATGTCTGGAAATGTTAGTGTTGCTGCTTCTAATGTTTGTGGAGTAAGTGCATATAAATCTAAAGCAGTTACTGTAAATAATTGTGCTGTAGGAATTAATGAAATTGAAAATGGTGTTTTAAGTATTTACCCTAACCCTGCTTCAACAACATTAAATATTTCAGTTGACAATAAGTTACTTAACAATTCAATTAATGTTATTGATGTTTTAGGGAACATAGTTTATACTAGTTCAATAAAATCAAATACTGAAACGATTAACATCTCTAACTTATCTAAAGGAATGTACTTTGTTAAAATTGAAGGAATAGATAATCCTATCAAATTTATTAAAGAATAATATTCTTTTGAAGAATGACACAAAAAAGGGCTTTGAAAATTTTCAAAGCCCTTTTTATTTTTCTTCTATTTCTTAAAAAGTTTCTACTTATAAAAGGTTGAGGCTACCCCGCCCAACCTTCTCTATCCAAACTTCTATATTGGATTGCTTCTGCAACATGATTTGTTTTGATTTGTTCAGAAAAATCTAGATCAGCGATGGTTCTGCTCACTTTTAAAATTCTATCATAAGCCCGAGCAGATAAACCCAATTTATCCATCGCTTTTTTTAATAAATCTTGTGCTTGTTTATCAATCACACAAATATCTCTTAGTTGTTTAGCTGTCATTTGTGCATTTGCATGCACTCCTTTGTTTTTAGCAAATCTTTTTTCTTGAACTTCTCTAGCTTTTATTACTCTTTCTCTAATTTGATTACTGCCCTCACTTGAAACAGACTTTGAACTTAATTCGTTAAAAGAAACAGGCGTAACTTCAACATGTAAATCAATTCTATCCAATAAAGGTCCAGAAATTTTACTTAAATATTTTTGTACAACTCCAGGAGAACAAACACAATCTTTATCAGGATGGTTATAATAACCACATGGACAAGGATTCATTGACGCTACCAACATAAAGCTCGCAGGATAATCAACTGTAAATTTTGCTCTTGAGATTGATACTCTTCTATCTTCTAAAGGTTGCCTTAGTACTTCTAGTACCGTTCTTTTAAATTCAGGTAATTCATCCAAAAAAAGTACCCCATTATGTGCTAATGATATTTCTCCCGGCTGAGGGAAACCTCCCCCTCCAACCAAGGCAACATCAGAAATGGTGTGGTGCGGTGATCTGAAAGGACGAACACTAATTAAAGAAGTCTCTTTTGCTAACTTACCTCCTACTGAATGAATTTTTGTGGTTTCAAGTGCTTCATTTAATGACAACGGAGGCAAAATTGTGGGTAAACGTTTGGCTAACATAGTTTTTCCAGCTCCAGGAGGTCCTATTAAGATGACGTTATGACCTCCAGCAGCAGCAATTTCTAGTGCTCTTTTAATGTTTTCTTGACCTTTTACATCTAAAAAATCAAAATCAACACTATTTAAATTTTCATAAAATTCTTTACGAGTGTCTATTTCTGTTTTTTGGGGATTATTATCTCCATTAAAAAAGTCGATAACTTCTTTAATGTTTTCAATACCAAAAACATCAATATCATTTACGATTGCAGCTTCTCTTGCATTAGCTTTTGGCAATATAAATCCTTTAAAGCCTTCTTTTCTTGCCTGTATTGCTATAGGTAAAGCCCCTTTTATTGGCTGCAAACTCCCGTCTAACGAAAGTTCTCCCATTATCAAATAATCTCCTACTCGTTCTTCATTTATTTGACCAGATGCCGCTAAAATTCCAATGGCAATTGTTAAATCATAAGCCGAGCCTTCTTTTCTAATATCGGCAGGAGCCATATTAACTACCGTTTTTTTACCCGGCATTTTGTACCCCACATTTTTAAGTGCTGCCTCAATTCGTTGTTGACTTTCTTTTACAGCATTGTCTGGCAATCCTACCATAAAGAACTTGATGCCTCTATCAACATTTACTTCTACAGTAATTGTAATTGCATCAACCCCAACAACAGCACTACCAAAAGTTTTAACCAACATATTATTGTGTTTTTTCTTCTATAAAATGAATTAGTGAATGAATAACTTTAATGTGTATTTCTTGCACTCTATCTGAATATTGAGAATGTGGAGCTCTTATTTCAACATCACAGATTTCAGCTAATTTACCTCCATTCTTACCTGTTAAAGCAACTATTTTCATTCCTTTTTGCTTGGCAACTTCAACTGCTTTTAATATGTTTTTTGAGTTACCACTCGTACTAATTGCTAGCAAAACATCTCCTTCATTACCAAGAGCAGCAATATACCTTGAAAATATTTCATCAAACCCATAGTCATTACCTACGCATGAGATATGAGATGGGTCTGAAATTGAAATTGCAGCTAATGGTTTTCTATTCTCTCTATATCTTCCAGTCAGTTCTTCTGCAAAATGCATCGCATCACACATCGACCCTCCATTTCCACATGAAATCACTTTTTTGTTTTTACTAAATGCTTCAACCATTAAATCTCCTGCGTCAACAATTCTAGTTAAATTATTTTCATCAGCTAAAAATTGGTCTAAAAATTGTTTAGCTTCTATAAAATTGTTTTTTATTAACTTTAAACTCATTATAAATAGGATATTTAACGATTAAAACTTATTTTTTAATTATCAAATTTAGATAATAAATAAAGTATTTCTATTTTTATAACCACTTTTAAGATTTACACTTATGAAAAAATTATTACTAAGCTTACTTACTTTACTTACAATAAGTACCATAAAAGCTCAAACAGCAGACGAAAATCAAATTACTTGTTATCAAAAATATGCAGAAGTTTTTGAGAAGAGGGGAGCTGAAGATGTTGATGACGGAACCTATAACGATGTTATTATTACCTTTAGAAAAGGAAGTATGGCAGATTGTTTTATGGGTAAAGTTACCGTTAAAGGTGGTGCAATTGACCCAAATGAAATGTATTTAAAATTTGTTGATGATGCTTAT
Source organism: uncultured Flavobacteriales bacterium (assembly GCA_963977515.1). Lineage (GTDB taxonomy): Bacteria > Bacteroidota > Bacteroidia > Flavobacteriales_E > Vicingaceae > Vicingus. Next base: position 11,471 of record CAXBPN010000013.1, on the reverse strand, counting down.
GAAAAAGTTGACCGTAAATATCGATATCCTGATCAAGTGATAAAGATTATTAACGGAATGAGTAGAACTATGGTAACAGTGGATGACGAATTAATAGATGTCCTGTTTACTAAGAAAATAAAACCTAAGAAAAAATCTTATGTCAGAGCTGCTGACCCAGATTTTGATTTTTAAATGAAAAAAATAATTACAAAAAAGTAAAGGCAAACCAAGTGGTTTGCCTTTACTTTTTATACAATTTATCATTTATTTTATTACACCTAACTCTTTCCCTATTTTTTTAAAAGCATTAATTGCTTTATCTAAATGTGCTTTAGTATGTGCTGCAGATATTTGAACTCTAATTCTTGCCAAATCTTTAGGCACAACTGGGTAAAAGAAACCTATTGCATAAATTCCTTCTTGCAATAATTTATCTGCAAATATTTGAGCCAACTTAGCATCGTAAAGCATAACAGGAACAATAGCTGAATCTCCATTTCTAAACTCTAACCCAATTCTTCTCATTCCATCTTTAAAGTAATTCGTATTGCTTTCTAAGGTATCTCTTAGTTCTGTATTTGAACTTAAAATATTAAACACTTCTATTGCTGCACCAACAATTGCTGGCGATAATGAATTAGAGAACAAATATGGTCTAGAACGTTGACGTAACATGTCTATTACTTCTTTTTTTCCTGAAGTAAAACCTCCCATTGCTCCACCTAATGCTTTGCCTAAAGTAGATGTGATGATATCAACTCTTCCCATCACATTATTATGTTCATGAGTTCCTCTACCTGTTTTACCAATAAAACCTGTTGCATGAGAATCATCCACCATCACTAAAGCATCATATTTTTCTGCTAAATCACAAATCTGGTCCAATTTTGCAACATAACCATCCATTGAGAAAACTCCATCTGTAACAATAATTCTATTACGTTGTGCTTGTGCAGCTTTTAATTGCTCTTCTAAATCAGCCATATCGCTATTTTTATAACGGTAACGAGCAGCTTTGCACAAACGAACTCCATCAATAATTGAAGCATGGTTTAATTCATCAGAAATAATAGCATCATCTTTTCCAAATAAAGGTTCAAAAACTCCTCCGTTTGCATCAAAAGCTGCTGCATATAAAATGGTATCTTCCATTCCTAGAAAGTCAGAAATCTTTTTCTCTAATGTTTTATGAATATCTTGAGTACCACAAATAAAACGAACAGATGACATTCCATACCCATGAGTATCTAACGCTTTTTTAGACCCCTCAATTACTTTTGGATGAGATGATAATCCTAAATAATTATTAGCACACATTATTACTACTTCTTCTCCAGTATCAACCTTTACTTCAGCTCCCATAGGGGTTGTTATTATTCGTTCTTTTTTGTAAAGCCCAGCCTCTTCAATAGCTTTTAACTCCTTTTGTAAATCTTGTTGTAATTTTCCGTACATAGTTCGTTATTTTTAGAAAAACGAATTTACTATTTTACTACTTTCAAATAAAGTATTTAAGCAGTTTGTTTACTTAAATAGAGAAGTTAACGGCAAAAAAATGTCATCTAGCTAAAATAAGTTTCTCACATCCTATTTTTTACGATATTGTAATCCTTAAAAAAAGGTTAAGCAAATGTTAACTGAATTTATCACAACCTTCTTAATCAGTATATCACCATTAGGTGAGGCTAGAGCCGGGATTCCCTATGGCGTGATGAATGATATCCCTGTTGGATGGGCTTTTTTGGTTGGTTGGTTAGCAAACTTATTAGTATTCCCTCTCTTTTTTTATGGAATACGTTTCTCAAATAAAACTTTATGGAAAAGTACAACTTACAAGAAAGGAGCTGTTTACTTATCGAAAAGAGCCAAGAAAAAAACGAAAAGTAGTATTGATAAATATGGTCTATGGGGATTAATGGTTTTTGTAATGATTCCTCTACCAATAACTGGAGCGTATATTGGAACACTTGCTGCTTATATCTTAGGAATGGATTATAAAAAATCCTTTTTTGCTGTTACCGTGGGTGTCACTATTTCAAGTGTAATTATAGCTACAGGAATGTATTTCGGAATAAAATCGTTTTAAATAAAAAACAAAAGCTCTACTATTTCTAGTAGAGCTTTTTTACTTTAGAATTTATTTAGTTTTAAACTAAACCTTGATCTATCATAGAATCTGCGACTTTAACAAATCCTGCAATGTTAGCTCCTTTTACATAATCAACATAATCACCTTCTCTTCCATACTTCTCACAAGCTTCATGGATAGAAACCATAATACCATGTAATTTCTCATCTACTTCATCAGCTGTCCATGAAAGTCTTAAAGAATTTTGAGACATTTCTAAACCAGAAGTAGCAACTCCACCAGCATTAGATGCTTTTCCTGGAGAGAATAAAATTTTAGCCTCAGCAAAAGCAGCAATTGCTTCAGGGGTAGAAGGCATATTCGCTCCTTCTGCAACACATTTACAACCGTTAGCTAATAATATTTTAGCTTCATCTCCATTCAATTCATTTTGAGTAGCACAAGGCAGAGCAACATCACAAGCAACTTCCCATGGTCTTTTACCTTCAACAAAAGTGATATCCTCAAATTTATCTGCTAACTCTTTAATTCTTCCTCTTCTTACATTTTTTACTTCCATTAAGAAAGCTAATTGCTCTGAATGAATTCCTTTTGGAGCGTGAATATATCCAGAAGAATCAGATGCTGTAACAACCTTCCCTCCTAAGTGAATCACTTTTTCAATAGCATATTGAGCTACATTTCCTGATCCAGAAATAACAACAGTTTTACCATGAAAACTATCATTTTTTGTAGTTAACATTTCTTTAGCAAAATAAACAGTTCCATAACCTGTAGCTTCAGGTCTAATTAAAGAACCACCCCAGTTACGACCTTTACCAGTTAATACACCAGTAAATTCATTTCTTAATCTTTTGTATTGACCAAACATGTAACCAATCTCTCTACCTCCAACACCTATATCTCCTGCAGGAACATCTGTATCTGGTCCAATATGTCTTTGTAATTCAGTCATAAATGATTGACAAAATTTCATTACTTCGTTATCTGATTTTCCTTTAGGATCAAAATCAGAACCACCTTTACCACCACCCATAGGTAATGTTGTTAAAGAATTTTTGAAAACTTGTTCGAACCCTAAAAATTTAAGAATTGATAAGTTTACAGAAGGATGAAACCTTAATCCTCCTTTATAAGGACCTATTGCAGAGTTAAATTCTACTCTAAAACCTTTGTTAATTTGGATTTGACCTTTATCATCTAACCATGGCACTCTAAACATAATAGTACGTTCTGGTTCTACCATTCTTTCTAAAATTTTTGCTTCCTTGTATTTAGGTTTATCAGCAATAAACGGAATAACCGCTTCTGCAACCTCTTCTACTGCTTGTAAAAATTCAGATTCGTGAGCTTGTTTCGCTCTAACGCCATCCATAAAAGCGTCAATTTCTGCTTGGTGTTGTGACATACTTATTTATTTAAATTTTATCTATTTTATTATCGAGACAAATGTAGCTTTTTTTAGAAAAAAAAAGTAAAATAATTTATCATTTTACTTTCTTAAAATTTAGCACATGGAACAAAGAATTTTTTACGTTTTTTACGTTTTTTATAGAACTCATATATAATTGAAATTTCATGAGATCCACCAGTATTATTTGATAATTTAGAAATAGTAATGTCATATGCATATCCCAATCTAATCTTAGACGCTTGAATTCCTAATAAAAAAATAAAGGCATCATTATTCGAGTATCCTGACTTATATTTTTTTAGGATTGGTATCCCTCTATACCAAAAACCTATTGTAAAGGCATCTTTATTAAAATATCCTCCTAAATCTAATTGATCCCATTTCTCTTGTGCTTTATAATTTATCGCTGCTGTCAAACTTGTTCCATGTTCATCTCTTGCATCACCTTCATCCAAAATAAATTTATAGCCCCCATGAAAAGAAAATTTAATAGGTAGTTTTGTTTCTTGATTTAACAAAGATTGATTGGGTTGATTTAAATGATCAAAAGCTACTCCACCCCAAAATTTTTCAGAATATAGAATACCTCCTGCAGAAATATCAACATAAGAGATTCCCTCTCCTATAGCTTCAATAGTACTCGCTGAACCAGTAATAATCTGGTCATTGAATCTTAATTTCGATTGGTCATAATTTCTAAGAGTATATGAGAATTTTGTTCCCGCTCGAACCATCAATTTTTCATTTAACTGAAAAGCATAAGAATAAAGGCCGCCAACATTGGTAAATCGAAGACCTCCTGTCCCAGCTTTATCTTGTGTAAAAATTAACCCTACCCCGCTATTTATATCTGGTATGTTATAATCATACGAAAAAGAATAAGAAACAAATGCTTTAGATACTGATGGCCATTGATTTCGATAAATTCCTATTAGTCGATGTTGAATTGTATTTCCTGTAAATGCCGGATTAAGGTATAATGACGCTGCGTAAAATTGCGAAAACTGTGGATCTTGAGAAAATATTTTTGTAGATATCCCAAATAACCCTATTAGTAATATGATTTTAAACTTCATCATTTTATCTAATTAAAGTTAAATCACCAACTTTTGAAAGTTGTTTTCCATCTACATAGATAATATCAATTTTCCATACATAAACATCCTGTTGAGCCATATTCCCTCTATAGTAGCCATCCCAACCTATATTTATATCAAAAGATTCAAATATTAACTCTCCCCAACGGTTAAAAATCATCATGTGAAATTCATCAACATATTCAGTAGTTGGATAGAATATATCATTTAATAAAGAAGTAGGGTCATATTGCCCTCCATTACCTCCTGAAGTACTAGGTGTAAAAGCATTAGGAATATCAAATGTATAGAATGGTTCTATAATGATTGGAGCTTGGTAAGTATCAATACATCCAAATTGATTCGTAATTATTAATTGTACCATATATGTTCCTGTATCTTCATAGATGTATACAGGATTCGTAATCAAAGATGTAGCTCCATTACCAAAATCCCACAAATTTTCTATCCCTCCTAAAGATTGGTTGCTAAATGTAATGGTAGGGTTTTGTGTGTCTGTAATTTCTGGGTTAGCACTAAATAAAGCTGTTGGTTTTGGAAAAACATTTACCACACTATTATTTGATGATACAGACTTACATCCTTGCAATGAAGTAACCTCTAAAGTTATTAAATATGTCCCCGCATTTTCATAAGTATGGCTTGGGTTCGAAACTGTAGATGTAGTTCCATCTCCAAACTCCCATAAATAAATCATGTTAGTAACATTATTGATAGAATCCGTGAAATTGACTGAAAGAATAGAACAACCTTCATCATAAATAACTGGTAAATCAATTATAGGGTAAGGTAAAGTATTTACTGTTACGGTATCTGCAATAGTATTACTACATTGATTTGTTACCGTTAAAATATAGTCTGTTGTATCATTAGGAACAACTGTAAATGTACCCAAATTGTTTCCTAGACCTTGATTCCATTGAAAAGTAACTGTACCCAATCCACCAGAATAATTTCCTATTACCGTTGTTGAAACACCTTCACAAACATCTCCTGCGGAAGAAACCACCAACCCAGATAAATTTAAATAATAAACAGATATTGTTACACTATCAATATTCCCAACACACCCCTTTGAATCAGTAACTGTAGCCACATAATTAGTTTCTATTAAAGGGCTAACAGTATGAATAGATGAATTTGGCAAGCCTTGATTCCAAGAGAATATATTTCCGCCATTTCCACCTGTAGCTGAGGCATTTATTATTGTTGAAGTTCCCTGGCAAATAGTATCATTAGGAGAAATGGATAAAACCAAGGGGTTAGGCTCTGTAATTGTTACTGATGTACTATCTTGACAACCATTGGCGTCTGTTACCAAAACACCATAACTGCCAGCAAATAATCCAACCACTACACTATCCGTTTGACCACCCGTTGTAGCATCCCATAAATAAGCATAAGGCAATGTTCCTCCTGTAACTGAAACCGTAGCACTCCCATCATTTCCTCCAAAACAACTTACCGCAATGTTACCACTAATGTTGGCAACTAACGGCTGTGGCTCTGTCAGAATAACTCCTACACTATCTTTACAGCCATTAACATCGGTAATTAACACTCCATAGTTCCCTGCTTCTAAACCAATCGCCATTGTATCGGTTTGACTTCCTGTAGCAGCATCCCATAAAATGGTATATGGAGAAGTCCCGCCATTTATTGTTACTGTTGCCGAGCCGTCTGCATCTCCAAAACATTTTAAATTAACTACAGAAGTGTTCAATGATAATGCTGCCAATGGTTGACTTACAGTTACAACTGTATCAACAAAACAACCATTAAAATCAGTAATGTTGGCTTGATAAGCCCCCGCAATTAAATTAGTTGCTGTTGTGTCTGTTTGACTCCCTGTTGAAGCATCCCACAAAACATTGTATGGAGAAGTTCCTCCACTTATTGAAACGGTTGCTGTTCCGTCATTCCCTCCAAAACAACTTACTCCAGTTGAAGAAGTTACAACGGCTAACGGAGCTGGCTCACTAACTATTATTGATGGTTCATAAATACAATCGTTTAAATCATAGACCGTAACACCATAAGTTCCTGCAGTTAGTCCAACAGCTATACTATCAGTTTGACCTCCTGTTGTCGCATCCCAAACATAGGTATATGGAGGTGTTCCTCCTGTAGGGTTCGCTGTAGCTGTTCCATCATTTCCTCCATAACAGCTTACTGCTGTAGTAGCAAAAGTTAATGAGATTGACGATGCAGGCTCTGTAATTGTTACTGATGTACTATCTTGACAACCATTGGCGTCTGTTACCAAAACACCATAACTGCCAGCAAATAATCCAACCACTACACTATCCGTTTGACCACCCGTTGTAGCATCCCATAAATAAGCATAAGGCAATGTTCCTCCTGTAACTGAAACCGTAGCACTCCCATCATTTCCTCCAAAACAACTTACCGCAATGTTACCACTAATGTTGGCAACTAACGGCTGTGGCTCGGTAATTGTAAAAGAAATTATGGTATCACAATTATTGCCATCTGCTAAATTAACTGTGTATGAACCTGTTGCTAACCCTGTTGCTGTAATACCTGTTTGAACTGGAACGGTATTCCAAGTAATTGTGAAAGGTGAGACTCCACCTGATAATAAAATAGTGGCTGAACCATCATTCCCTCCTGTACAACTTACATTATTTACGCTAAAATTAATGGATGCATTAAACTTTACGAGAGAAATCATAACGGTATCCATGTCAGCTGGACAAGTTCCATTTCCTGTCGTTGTTAAATACAATTCAACACTTCCATTAGTAATCTCTTGAGAAGTTGGGAAATAGGATGCATTCAACGTACTATCATTTGGAGAAAATGTTCCGTTTCCCCCTGACCAAACTCCTCCAGATGCTGCCACAACACTTCCTGACAATAACACCGGAGTATTATCAGAACAAACAATTTGATCTGAACCTGCATTTGCGGTGATTGCGGAAGCAAATGAAGTAACAACTACCGTATCAGTTGTAGGTGGGCAACCAGAAGAATCTCCTAATGTGAGATAATAAGTTCCCACATTTATAAAAATAGATTGAGAAGTATCCCCAGTGTTCCATAAGTAATTATATGGAGGAGTTCCTCCCAATCCATTTGCAGTAATAGTAGTTCCTGTAGTGCCATAACAAACAGTAGGGTTTAAGGGTGTAATGTTAGCCGCCAAAGTTGAATTAAAATAAGATCGAACGGTATCACAGATAAAAACAGTATCACAACCACCTAGAGGATAACCACATATCTGAAAATCTACATAAGTAGGAAAGCTTGGTTGAGCCACCACATTAACCGAATCACAGGTAGTGCAATCTAGGTAATTATCATAACTCCCTTGAGCACCAGGAAATACAGATGTCCAACTAATAGATGTCGGTTCATAACCTATAGCATATATTGCTCCAAAACAGCCATCATTTACTGAAATATCAGGACCTACTCCTGGTTCTGCAACTGAAGTAATAGAATACTCATTACTATTATTACCAGGCTTACAAAAAGTAATGTTATGAGGACCAGCACCACTTAAACACAAAGGCTCTCCAACCATAGTTGGAGGGCCACAATCTACTTGATAAAATAAAGCTCCAGGAGGAACTGCTCCTGAATATATATCAAAAATAATTCCTTCAGCATCAGGATGTAAGGTAACAACAAACTCAACACATTTATCAGGACTAGAAGCTCCACAACAAAAATCATTTCGAATAGTATCAGGACTAATCCAAGTAGCATTAGGATTATAACTTAAATCTACAGTAAAAGAAGGAACACCAGCATTACACTGAGCATTTAATCTTGTCTCTATAAATGTAAGACCTATAAATAATATGAAAAATAAATACTTCAATAGAAAAATTTTATAGCTGATATGCTTTATATTCTTACGCAATATTATTATATTTGTTTACCAAATTTTAAATATTAATTTTTGTTTCATTTTTTTATCTAAATTTGTAGCAGATTATGAAAACAGTAAAAAATACAAATTGGTGGTGGTTCAGTTTTAACTCAAAAAACGTGAACTAAAAACCTATATATAATAATATTTAGAAAAGGCTTAACTCACGTTAAGCCTTTTTTTATATCAAAGAATTAAAATGAACATTAAAACAAATACAAAAACATTTATTGCAGATACCATTACTCCTGTGAGTTTGTATTTAAACTTACGAGATAAGTTCTATAATAGTTTTCTATTAGAAAGTTCTGATTACCATAGCAATGAAAATGCTCAATCCTTTATTTGTCTTGAACCAAGGGCTACTTTTAAGGTAGAAAATCAACAAATAATAATAAGTGGTTTAGGATTAGATAATATATCAGAAATTAAAGAAGACAACCAAGTTGTTAATTCTTTACAGCAATTTATTAATCAATTTGAAATTGAAGGGGATAATATTAATGGGATTTTCGGTTACACAGGTTATGATGCGATTCAATATTTTGATAAGCTTTCTATTAGAGAAAACAATTCTGAAAATGCGATACCTGAATTGAATTATAGTTTCTACAAGTATATCATTCAAATCAATCATTTTAAAAATGAATTGACCATAATTGAAAATTTAGTGGATGGGGAAGAAAGCGATATCAAGAATATCGAAAAACTAGTTAATACCGCATCTCACCCTAAATATCATTTTAATATAGAAGGAGAACAATCATCTAACTTGACTGATGAAGATTTTAAGGAAATGGTAACCAAGGGCAAATTTCATTGTCAAAGAGGTGATGTTTTTCAAATGGTATTGTCACGTCAGTTTTCTCAGAAGTTTAAGGGAGATGATTTTAATTTGTATCGTGCCTTACGTTCGGTAAACCCATCACCATATTTGTTTTATTTCGATTTTGGGAATTATAAATTGTTTGGATCATCTCCAGAAGCACAAATAAAGGTGGAGAATGGGAAAGCTACCATTAATCCAATTGCTGGAACCTTTAAAAGAACAGGTAATGATATTGAGGATGGAGAATTGGCAAAAAAGTTAGCTGCCGATCCCAAAGAAACTTCAGAGCATAATATGTTAGTTGATTTAGCTCGAAATGATTTAAGTAAGCATGGGAAAAATGTAACGGTAGCAACTTATAAAGAAGTTCAATTTTATAGTCATGTGATACATTTAGTTTCTGAGGTAACAGCAGATATTAATCAAAAAGAGTCAATTCAATTATTTGCAGATACTTTCCCTGCTGGAACGTTGAGTGGTGCGCCTAAATACAGAGCATTACAGTTAATAGAAGAATATGAAAATACCAATAGAGGTTTTTATGGTGGTGCAATTGGCTTTTTTGGTTTTGATGGAAGTGTGAATCATGCCATTACTATTCGAAGTTTTTTAAGTAAAAATAATACGCTTTTTAGTCAAGCAGGAGCAGGAGTGGTAATTAAATCCGATGAGGAAAGCGAGATGCAAGAAGTGAAAAATAAATTAGGAGCTTTACAACAAGCATTAAAATTAGCAGAACAACTATAGCCCCTCTAAATCTCCCCAAAGGGGAGACTAATGAGGACTAAATATGAAAATATTAATTTAAAATAACACACTATTAAAAGTTCCTTCCCTTCGGGAAGGTTAGGATGGGCTTATGAAAAAAATACTAGTATTAGATAATTACGATTCGTTTACCTACAACTTGGTTCATTATATTGAGGCTGGAGGGGATTATGAAGTTGATGTTTTTAGAAACGATGAAATATCGCTTGAAGAAGTTGATAAATATGATACCATTGTCTTATCTCCTGGTCCAGGTTTACCAAGTGAAGCAGGAATTTTAAAAGAGCTAATTAAACAATATGCTCCAACAAAAAAGATTTTAGGCGTTTGTTTAGGTATGCAAGCAATAGGAGAAGTTTATGGTGGGGAGTTAGAAAATTTAGATAACGTTTATCATGGAGTAGCTACTGATTTAAGTGTTACAGATACTTCTGATTTAATTTATAAAAATTTACCTCAAAGCTTTAAAGTAGGAAGGTATCATAGCTGGGTTATTTCTAGAAATAATTTTCCTGAAGAACTGAATGTAACTGCTGTTGAAGAGAATAATCAGATAATGTCATTAAAACATAAAGACTATAATCTTTATGGTGTGCAGTTTCATCCAGAATCTATTCTTACTGAGAATGGAAAAGCAATCATTAACAACTTTTTATCGATATAATGAAAGCGATATTAAATCAACTTTTTGAGCATCAAAAACTATCTGAGCAACAAGCTTATGAGGTGTTAACCAAAATTGGAAATGGAGGATATAACACTTCTCAAATAGCTTCTTTTTTAACGGTTTATTTGATGCGAAATATTTCTGTTGAAGAATTAAGAGGTTTCCAAAAAGCATTACTAGACTTATGTCTAAAAATGGATTTTTCGGAGTTCAATACAATTGATTTGTGTGGAACAGGTGGGGACGGAAAAAACACTTTTAATATTTCTACGATAACTTCTTTTGTAGTTGCTGGTGCAGGATATAAAGTAGCCAAACATGGTAACTATGGAGTTTCTTCAAATTGTGGTTCTTCTAATGTTTTAGAATATTTAGGATATGAGTTTACCAATGATGAATCTAAACTAAAACAACAATTAGATCAAACTAATTTTTGTATGATGCATGCTCCTTTGTTTCATTCAGCAATGAAGAATGTTGGACCAATTAGAGGGGAACTAGGAGTAAAAACCTTCTTTAATATGTTGGGACCAATTGTAAACCCTTCTTTTCCTAAAAACCAAATGGTGGGGGTGTTTAATTTAGAGTTAGCAAGAATTTATAATTATTTGCTTCAAGATACTGGTAAGAATTATAAAGTGCTGCATAGTTTGGATGGTTATGATGAAATTTCTTTAACAGGCCAAGTTAAAATGATAACTAATAAAGGAGAAGATTTAATTCA
>CAXBPN010000012.1:0-22844 GCA_963977515.1 uncultured Flavobacteriales bacterium | reverse complement strand
GCTAAAGCAAAATGCACTAAAAGTGCATAGTTTCAACTATATTTGTGACAATGAACATGAGTAAAAGTCACGATATTATCATAACATTAAAAAATATTGACACTAATAAAGAATATAAACCAACAACAAGAACTTCAACTGGATTTTCCGTAATAAAAGTACCTGAAGGTAATTATAAAATAGAGAAACTCATAATGCGTGAAACTCAATTCACAAAATGCTTTTGTAGCATTCCTGGTACTGATAAATTTGTTTACGGATTTTCTGACAGAGATTGTAGAAATCTCAACACCTCAGGTTTCATTGGAAACTTACAAAACGGAGGATTATTGCTTGGTGAAAAATACATTCTTGTTGAAAAGAATTATTTAAATTATTTTCAAATAAAAAACAATGTTGTCTACGAAGCTGATTCATTAATATTGAGAGGTAAAATTGAATCACTTTTTAAAGATTTACCAAACCTTGAAATCACTCAATCTACTTCTAAAGAAAACACAATTAGCTTTTTCAATAAAGATTTTATAGAGTTTAAAAGAGAATAAAAACTATCTCCAAAATTATTAGAACATTAATTTATTTTAAATCTTCCCAAACGATTTACAAAAATGGGTAATGTCGCATTCGCTACATTTAGGTTTACGAGCTATACAAATATAACGTCCATGTAAAATCAACCAATGATGTGCAACAGGTATCACTTCTTCGGGTAAGTTTTTTATCAATTCCTTTTCCGATTCTAATGGTGTTTTCGCATTGTTAGTTAATCCTAACCGGTTAGCTACTCTAAACACATGTGTATCTACAGCCATTGCAGGTTTATTATAAACCACACTTGCAATTACATTGGCTGTTTTACGTCCTACGCCAGGCATTGTTTGCAAATCGTCAATATCTGAAGGTACCACATTTTTAAACTCATTCACCAATATTTTAGCCATTCCCACCAAATGCTTTGCTTTATTGTTAGGGTAACTAATGCTGCGTATGTATTCAAAAACTTCTTCTACATCAGCTTCTGCAAGCGATTGTGCTTCAGGAAATCGTTTAAACAAATCTTTGGTTACAATATTTACACGTTTATCAGTACACTGTGCCGATAAGATTACAGCCACCAACAATTCGTAGGGGTTAGTGTACTCCAATTCAGTTTCAGCAGTTGGACTTTTTTTACTAAAATGGTCTATAAATAATTGGTAACGTTCTTTCTTTGTCATAAACCAAAATTACATTTTCCTGACGAAATGAAAATGCCTAATAATTTAGCAGAGTGATCAGATGACTGTATTCATTAGCTTAAAGTCATCCGACCACTTGTAATTTAAATCAAAGATTTGGATAAAATCTGCCCCCTTTCAAAAGGGGAGCTATTCCTTCACAAACTTTTTAACTAATTCCCTATTCTTCGTTTTTAGCTTTAAAAAGTAAACTCCTTTAGCAAGTATTGAAACATCAATCGTTTTAAAGTTAATTGTTTTATTCATCAACACTTTCCCCGTTAAATCAAGTATAGTCATACTTTCAATCACCTCATCGTTTTCAATCGTTAAACGATTTGAAACTGGATTTGGGTAAATAGCTATTTTACTTAATTCATTTTCAGTTATAGCTGTTGGCGTAATCTTACCGTTAATATCATACTGGGCAAAAAACTGCCATATTTTTTCTGAAGCATTAAAATCGTAATTTGTTGTCCCCACAACTACTGGAGCTCCTGGCCAAGTATGTCCGCCATTTATAATTTTATAATGTTCTATTTCTACTCCATTTGTTCCATTTTCATAAACATAATGTTCTGCCGTACTTCCATCTGTTGTACTAATATTTGGAACAGCTGTAAACACTGGAGAACTATTGGTCTGATTAAAACCTACCCAATAACTTAGTGTATTTTCTACTGATGATATTCCAGCAGTTCCGTTATAAGGAACAGTTCCATCTGCTGTTCCATGTATTTCCATAACTGGTATTGGATGCTGCGGCGAACAACTTGACGATTGGTTTGTATTCATTGCACCTGTAACGGAAGCAATTGCAGTTATCCGGTTACTTAACGAACAAGCTAAGGTATAACTCATAAAACCTCCGTTCGACATTCCTGTACTATAAACTCTATCTTGATTTATATTGTATTGAGCAGACAAAGAATCGATTAAGGCATTTGTAAAACCAATATCATCAACCGTTCCTCCCCAACCTGAATTCCAATAAGGTTGGTTGCTTCCATCTAAAGTTCCCATAGGGTGAACAAGAATGAAATTTGCAGTATCGGCTATGGCACGAAAATCGCCATAATACATTTGCTCTGTTGAATTACTGGTGTAACCATGAAAATTAAGTACCAACGGAGTTGCATTACTCGCATTATAGGAAGCTGGAACATATAAAATGTAAGTCCGATTTAAACCTCCGTGTATAATAGAATCAGTAATTGTTTGTTGACTAAAACAATTTGCAACAAAAAGAAATAGTAAAGCTAAAAATGTAGTTTTCATAAAAATAAAATTAAACTAAATTTTTAAACTATTTGGTTACAACCAATTTCCCCTTAACAAGATTATCTCCATTAGCATTTATCACTTCATAAAAGTAAATACCCGCATTAAGAGTAGAAACATCTATTGTATTTTTATTTACTATTAATTGACTTGATAAAACTAACTGCCCATTTAAATTAAAAAGACTAAAACTCGCATTCCTATCTTTTATTTCTATCATCAATTTATCTTTAGTTGGATTAGGGTAAATTACAACACCATTATTCGCTCCTATTTCATTTACTCCTGTTGGTAAATCTAAAATAAACGATTGGGTTGTTGTACAGTTATTCGCATCTGTTATTTCTACGTCATAAACTCCTTCACCTACATTTTCAAGATCTTCTATAATTGTACCATTCGTCCACAAAAATTGATATGGAGGTGTACCTCCATTTACCGTTATGTCAATAATTCCATCATTTAGCCCCGCATTTGGTGAAGTAATAGTTGAAGTTATCGCAATTGGAGAAGGGTTTGAAATTACAACTGTATCTGAAGTTGTTGCACACGTACTGGATTGATCAATAATTTCAACGATATAAGTTCCTGCGGTAATGTTAGCTAATGTATTTGAATTATCAATACTACTACTTGATGCAATTAAACCGTTCATATTACTCCAATTATACAACCATGGTCCATTACCAGATGCATTTGTTAGGATTGAAGCATCGTTAGACTCAAAACAAGAAGGCTCTATGATTTCTTTATTTTTAGTATTCCAAATGTGCAATATAAACCTTGCATCAGATGTTGAACTATTTAAATAAAAAGTATAAGTGTTTTGAGTAATAATATCTGTTTTTATTCCTGTTTCTAAATCTTCTAAAATTGCACAAGATAAATCTTCTAAATTTTCTTTTACAAAAGTTAATGTTGATAGTCCACTTATAGAAGTAGTAGTTTTTATTGGCATCGAAATATATTCTCCCAACCCATAACTATTTACTGCTAATTCTATGGTATTATTTACTAATGATAAATATGGCAAATTATCATCTGCACTACTCATTTTATGAGCATCAAAAAAAGCATCAAAAGAAGATGTAGCTCCATCAATAAATCTTAAAACCGCCTCATCATGTTTACTGCCTACTTGTAAATCTATTCTTAATAATTGCTGATCGTTTATAGCTTGTTTTAAAAATGCTTGGTCAGCATCAACCTTACAACTTTCTTTTATTTGAAGAGATGGACTTGAATTATTTGTTTGCACCCAAAAAGCTTGAGATGAAGCTATATATCTTGATCCTCCATTAGTTCCAATTCCAAAAACGTATGTAGCAAACTGTTGTAAATCAGGATTCCAAATGTAAATTGCATTATTTAAATTCGTTTTCGTCCAGTTTGGAGAATCCCAATCAATTGTACAAGGGTAGGGATTACCAACCATAGCCCACCCATCATCAAGAGAACTTCCTGAATTAGTATAAGAAACAGGTAAAGATAGGTCTCCAGCATTTGGTGGACCTGTAACATCAACAGTAAATGGTTGAGTGCCAATTATAGTGTCTCCAGACCAAACCCACAAACCTTGTCCCACATTAATTGTATTATAAGAGGCTGTTGGAGCAAAATAACCGTTATCAACATCTCCACCTACACTTTCATCATAATAATAAATTGATGGCCATGGATTTGCTACTGAAGGCCAATTAGGGAAAAGTGACCCTGGGTATCCACTCGTTTCAAAATCATCATTCCAATCCATTACAGTAGCATTAGAAACTGCTGAAGTTAAAAATCTCCAATTTGTTTCTCCAGCATCAATAAAACGCTGCATGGTTATATTTCCAGCTATAGGGTTAAAAAATGAGCAATTTGATGTTCCTGTATATACACTTCCTATTGATGGATTAGGTCCATCTGAAAACACAGGGCTACCCGAAGGGTCATACAAAGTGTATGTATTTTCATTTTCATAACTTCCTGAAGTATATACTAATTCTATAGTACTTCCTCCTCCTACAGGAATAGTATCAACTGTATTACTCCCTTTTGCGAAATATGTTCCTGAAGGAACTCCATCAATATTAACTGTAATATATCCTCCATTCCAACTATCTCCCCAAGCATCAGTCATATCTAAAGTATATAAACATAAGGAAGCTAATTCTGGTATTCTTGCAGTCCCATTAGCATCTGACATTAAAGTAATCGCATTTCCTGTATTAAAACTTCCTGCAGCTATACCAACATTTAAACTGCCATAAAGGTTTATACTGCCTGAGATGACAGAAGCACCATTAACATTACTTACAGTTAAATCATATAACGCTTGATTAACAGCTCCATTAATTAAATTCGGAGATGAACCTGTTAAGATAACATTTCCAATATTTGCTGTAAAAGTCCCATTATTTGTCCAATTTCCATATATGCTAATTTCATTCGACCCGCCAAGAGTTAAATTAGCTGAATTCTCAATATCTAAATTTTTACAAACAGCTCCAGAAGCAGAAATTATTGGCATATTTGAAGCTGAAGCAGAGATAAATGCATTCATTTTTTTATCTGGTATCCCTGCATCCCAATTAGAAGTATTAAACCAATCAGTACTTACAGCTCCATTCCACGTAGAAGTTGTTTTAAATGTTAATTGTACTTGAGGCTTTGTATTTACTCTTGTACTTGGAGTGGATCCACAAATACTCCCTGTATTATCATCCCAACTATACCTATAACCTCTAGATGAACTAAAAATACGACATTGACCAGATGAATTATAATTTGGTTGAACTTGTGACCAACAAATTTCTACTCCAATATTACTTACACCATCCCAAACAAAAGGTGTATCAAAAACAATCATATCATAACCTCCAGCACTTGGAGCATAAGTAAATACATTTTTAACTGTAGTCCATCCCGTTGTACCTAAAGCCGTATTAACATTGGTTTTTGTAGTATGTTTTAATTTAATTGTGTAACCCGGAATATCATATACTGGATTCGCCGTTACATAAAATCCCATTTGAGATAAAGTATTAGGACCTGTAGCTCCTGCTGCATTAATTTCAGCTGCGGTATATACAAATTGAGAAACAGTCCTACGGTAATAAATATTTACTGGTGAAGCTGTTGTTATTGAATTCGTTGTGGTTCCAGAACCTATTTGAACTATCTGAGCTTTTATATCATAAACAAGAACTCCAAGAAGGATAAAAGTAAAAAGTAATAGTTTTTTCATAATTAACTTGTTTACACTATATTTCTAAAGTTAGTAATTAGTTAACTGAATACGTATAATTTGCTATATGGGTTGCGTATAAATACGTATAAATCAGTATAAATACTTACCACAAAGAAAATAACACATAACACATTGAAATTGTGTCACTTTAGTTTCAAAAGTTATTTTAGAGATTTTCTATGTACACTACAAAAGAGGCATCCTCTTAAAAATAAGAGGAGAAACTACAAAGCATCATGAGTTTTACTGGATCCTTCAATTAATGAATTAAGTTCTTCAAACTCTTCTTGAGTAAATTCTCTATATTCTCCTTTGGCTAAATCTCCCAAATGGATATTCATAATTCGAACACGTTTTAGGGTAACTACTCGATAATCTAGATGCTCACACATTCTACGAATTTGGCGATTTAATCCTTGTGTTAAAACAATTCGAAAGGTAAAATCATTTACTTTTTCTACTTTACATTTTTTTGTTATGGTATCTAATATTGGAACACCATTCCCCATTTTCTTAATAAACTCTTCACGAATTGGTTTGTTAACTCTAACTATGTATTCCTTTTCGTGGTTATTTCTAGCTCTCAAAATTTTATTTACAATGTCTCCATCGTTGGTTAGAAATATTAAACCTTCACTGGGTTTATCTAATCTACCTATTGGGAAAATACGTTTAGGATAGTTAATATAATCAATGATATTATCTTTTTCAACTCCGGTATCAGTTGTACAAACAATACCAACTGGCTTGTTAAATGCTAAATAAACAAAATCCTCTTTTGGAGTACTGATTAATTTCCCATCTACTTTTACCTCATCTCCCTCTGCTATTTTAGTTCCCATCTCAGGTACTACACCATTTATAGTCACTCTTCCTTGCTCAATTAACTTATCAGCAGCTCTTCTTGAACAATATCCAGCCTCACTTAAATACTTGTTTATTCTTGTTAATTCCATTACTAAATTTTGAGTTGTAAAATTATGAATTTAGAACTACAACTCATTCTATTTAATCGTGTCTTGCTCCTTTTAAAATTCTAAACACATGCAATGCAGCAGGGAAAATTGCATCCATACTTTCTTTTGCACCATTTGTAGAGCCTGGCAACCCTAAAATCAACGTTTCATTAATCACCCCAACTACACTTCTGCTCAGCATTGAATAAGGTGTTCTATCTTGTCCGTAACTTCTAATTGCTTCTTCCATTCCCGGAATTGTTCGGTCAAATAATGGCGATAAAGCTTCAGGGGTAACATCTCTACTCGATAAACCAGTTCCTCCTGTATAAAAAATCATGTTAGCTCCTACATCAGTATAGTGTTTTGCTTTTTCTTGAATAATATCCTTTTCATCAGGAATAATAATATAATCCATTATTTCAACTCCAGATTCTTCTAGTTTTGCAATAATTGCTTTACCTGCTTTATCTTCTTTTTGACCTGCAGAAATTGTATCTGAACAAACTATTACCACCGCTTTTAAATCCGTTCTAAATTTATCTTTAAAGTCAGATTTACCACCTTTCTTTTCTTGTAGTTTTATATTATGTATTTCTATTCCTTTATCGATTGGCTTTAACATGTCATACATATTTAAAGCAACAACACTTGCTCCGTGCATTGCCTCAACCTCAACTCCAGTTTTATAAATCGTTTTAATGGTTACTTTAACCGTAATTTCCAACCCATTTATATCATACTCAATCCCTGTATATTCAATTGGCAAAGGATGACAATCAGCTAAAATTAATGGCGTATTTTTCACTCCCAATAAACCACATGCTTTGCTCATTGCAAACACATCGCCTTTTGGTACTGTTTTATTAATAATTGCATCAATTGTTTCTTGCTTACTAACTTTTACAATTGCTTGTGCAGTTGCAATTCTTAGTGTATTTGATTTGTGTGTTATATCTACCATATTTTTAGTTAATTCAGTTGTCAGTATTCAGTTGTCAGTTACTTAGCCAAAGACTTAATAAATCCAGATATTATTTTTGAAATTTCAATACAGTTGTTCCTTAGTAACTCAGCATTATCTTTATCGATATAATTTAATCTTTCTGCTAAATACAACATCGATTTCACCTCACTACACGAAGCTAAAGAAATAAATAAGAATCTTTTAAAATCAGCATTACTACTTCTATCAAATCCTTCTGCTATATTATTTGAGATGGAAACTGTTGCTCTACATATTTGATCTTTAAAGCCAAAATCTTTCGAGTCTTTAAATATTTTATATATCTCAACTGCTAAATCTTGTGACTTTTGCCAAGCAATAATGTCTTCAAATTTAATTATTTGCATAACTTACTTTTCACTAATTACTGACTACTTATTACTTTTCCACTGAAAACTAGTGTCCTCAAATATTTCCTTCCCAAAAACTGGAGCTTTTGCTTTTATTTCTTCAGTAATATATCTGCAAGCATCAAAAGCCATAGCTCGATGTTTGGATGATGTAAAAACAAATAAACACAACTCACCAGCTTTAACAATTCCTTTACTATGATAGATGTGAGCACAGGTTAAATCGTACTTTTCAAATGCTGACTCTCTTATTTCATGAAACACCTTATTCGCCATTTCATCATAAGCTGAGTAATCAATAGCAGCAACTATTTTACCCTCAATTTCATCAGCACGTACTTGCCCTAAAAATATATCGTGAGCTCCAATATTCGTTTTTACTTGGTGATGTGCTATTGAGTTGGCAATTTTTTCAGGTGTAATTGGACCCTCTACAAATACATTTTTAATTTTCTTTCCACTCATAATTTATTTTTTATTCGAATGTTACAATTCCTCCTGTAAGGTTAATTAAATTGTTATATCCTTGTTGTTTTAAATAATCTATCGCATGTAAACTTCGTACACCATGCTGACAAAATATTACTACCTTTTTATCCTTATCAATCTTATTTAAGTTTTCTGGAATGGTTTGTAATGGAATATTTATTGCATTTAATGCTTCCACTTTCGGTTGCTCCCATTCCTCTCTAACATCTATTATTTGTATAGACTCATTTGCTATTAATTCTTGTAATTCTTTTGCGTTGATTTCGTTTTCCATCTTTTTTTGTTTTAAGCCACAAAAGTAATCGTAATCATAGGTATCAAAATCAATTTGATTGGCAAGAATTATTTGCTCTTCATTTCTTTCAATATTCAACACCATTTGTGAAGCTTGTAAAGCGTCATAAAGAACTAACTTTCCAGAAAGAGGTGTCCCTATTTCTAGGATAAGTTTAATCGTTTCATTTGCTTGTTGAGTACCAATTAACCCCGGTAAAACTCCTATTACTCCAATCTCCGAACAGTTTGGAACAGATCCAGCTTCTGGTGCTTCTGGAAACAAACAACGGTAACTTGGTCCATTTTTATAATTAAAAACAGATACTTGTCCTTCAAACTTATAAATTGCACCATAAACCAATGGCTTACCTGTTTTTACACAGGCATCATTTACTAAATACCGTGTCGAAAAATTATCTGTTCCATCAACAATAATATCGTACTGTTCAAATAATTCTATAGCATTTTGAGTTGTTAATTTTTCTTGATAGATATTAAAATCAACATACTGATTTAATTGTTCTAATCTATTTTTTGCTGCCAAAGCTTTATTCTCACCAACATCTGAAATAGAAAATAACACTTGGCGTTGTAAATTAGTTTCATCAACCACATCAAAATCGATAATACCAATTGTACCCACTCCAGCTGCTGTTAAATATTGTAAAACAGGACAACCCAAACCTCCAGCACCAATAACTAAAACTTTAGCTGCTTTAAGCTTTTCTTGCCCACGCTCTCCTACCTTATCTAACAATAAGTGTCGGCTGTATCTATTTTTTTCTTGGGCAGTAAGAGCCTCCCCTAACCCCTCCGAATGAGGGGAATTATATCCCTTATCTTTCCTCTTTTCCATCACTCTTTATTCATGTTTAATTTTATAATCTTCTCTTATTCCATTTTTCTCCCCTTTTGGGAGATTAAGAGGGCTTCTACCCTCCTGCAAATGGTGGTAACAAAGCTATTTCATCATTCTCTTTCAACAAAACACTAGGTTCAACAATAGATTGATTTACTGCAATTTTAAAATTCATTAAAGTAAGTTTAGAGTATTGATTTTTTAATACTTTCTCTAACTCTTCCACTGTATTAAATGAAAAGTCAATCATTTCATTTTCTTTTCCAACAGCTTCCGCTATCATCCCAAAATATTTAAGTTTTAATATCATCTTTAGAATTTATGTTGTTAAATATCTTACTATCAAAATGATTTAAATTAATCGTTTTGAAGTTTAGTTTTTGTAATGCTAACTTTATTTTTCGTTGACCATTTTCTAACTCATTTTTAAAAAATTCAGCATTCGATTTATCATACACTCCAATTAACTGATGCGTTCTACCTTCATTCTCACAAATCACTCCATCCACTTCCTCACAATTATCAATCAACTCTTTTATTACCTCTTTTGTCACAAAAGGAACATCACAACTCAATATTACATTTTTAGCTGTTTTTGTGTAATGTAATCCCGTATAAATTCCAGCCAATGGTCCTGAATTTTTTATTAAATCAGCATAAACTGTATAACCAAAAGCATTATAACCATCTTGATTAACAATAATCATCACATCATCAACAAATGGTTTTACAGTATCAATTATATACTGAATCATAGGCCTCCCCTCAAACATCATCAATCCTTTATCTTCTCCCATCCGAGAACTTTTACCACCAGCTAATATAATTGCAGTTAATTTCATTATGTAAAAAACAATTTAATGCAAGCTGTAGCTAACACAAAAGCCAACATATATCTCAACCCTTTATTATTAAACTTTTTACTACCTAAATACCCACCTAAAAATCCTCCACCAACTGCAATACCCACCAAAATAAATGCCTGAGGATCAAGTTTTACACCACTACTTAATTGTCCGCCCATACCTGCTGCCGAGTTTACCCAAATAAATAAAGCAGAAACTGCTGCAGCTTCTTTCATTCTTCCCCATTTCATTAATAAAATAACCGGGCTTAAAATAATTCCTCCTCCAATACCAATTAATCCTGAGAAGAAACCTATTGACCCACCGACTGCTAATCCTTGCCATACTTTTACCTCTTTAATTTCGTCTGTTTCTTTACCAAAAACATTTAACATCTTTAAAATGGCAAAAACCAATAAAACTGCTAATATCTTTTTATAAAGAGATGCGTCAACCTCTATTAAACCACCAATAAAGGCTAAAGGAATTGAAGTAATAGCAAAAGTTAAAAAAAGCTTTTTATTAAAATGACCTGTTTTTGCATAATGAATAAAGGAAATTGCTGCCACAAAAAGATTCAATAATAAAGCTGTTGGCTTCATGGTTTCTGGTACAAACCCAAATAAAGCCATCATAGCTAAATAACCACTTGCACCACCATGACCAACTGCTGCATACATAAAAGCAACAATTGGTAGAATTAGCAGAAAAATCCAAATATTTTCAATCTCAAACAGATTCATAACTTCAATTTCAACACTTCTTTATCTAAATATTTTCTACAATTGTTATTTAAGGTTTCAAATAGTTGAATAGCTTTTAATCCTTCTTCGGTTACAACTGTCCCTCCTCCTCCTTTTCCTCCAGAAACTCTTTCAACCAATGGTGATTTAGCTTCTTTATTCATCCCATCAATAATTTCCCAAGCTTTTTTATAACTCATTTTCATTGATTTGGCTGCAGCACTAATCGAGCCTAATTGTATAATTTGTTTTAACAACGATATTCTTCCTTCAGCTAAAAAAGTTCCATTCTCTCCTTCTATCCAAATTCTACTTTTAATTTTATAAGACATAATTTCTCTCGTTATATAAACAAATATACAACGAAGTTAACACAGTAAATAATCTTAAAATATGATTTACGTCAGATTTATGGTAAAAGAATTACATCAACCAATTCATTTTCTTGAACCGATTCTCGTTCTTCTGGCAAATACACTAAACAATCTGATTGTGAAAAAGATAATAAAACATCAGATCCTTGACCATTTAATAAAGTTACTTTTTCTCCATCACTATACGCTTTTAGGAAATTTGCTCGTCCTGTTTTCTTTTTAAACGATTGACCAATTGGTAATTGAATTTGTTCTAAAAATGGGTTAGAATGACCAGTTGCTATATTTAATGCTGGCAACACATATAAATAAAAGCAATTAAGAGCTGCTCCTGGATTACCAGGTAGTGCAAACACCAACTTGTTTTGTTTTTTTCCAAAATATAAGGGCTTCCCAGGCTTCTGTTTTACTTTATAAAAAAGTTGATTTACCTCATTTTCTTCTAGCGATTCTTTCACAAAATCGTAATCACCAACAGAAATACCACCAGAAAGTATGAGTACATCAAAATTTTGAAGTGCATTTTTTATTGCACTCTTAGTTTCATTTAAATCGTCTTGCAACAAAGTAACTTTGGGCTCAATTCCGATACTATTTAAAACGGCCTTTAGCATAAAGGTATTTGCTTCATACACTTGCCCAGCAATAACTTCTTTACCTGGCTTTACCAATTCGCTTCCTGTTGCTAAAACAGCAATAGTTGGTGTTTTATAAACTTTAATTTGGTCTATTCCCAAAGATGCTAAGAAACCAATTGTAGCAGGCTTAATTTTTGATCCTTTTTTTAAAGCTAAATCACCTTTTTTAATTTGATGACCTTTTTCTCGAATATTACCACCCAACTTTAACCCCGCATCTTTTACCAATAACTTACCATTTTCTATTGCTGTTAGCTCCTGCATCACTACAGTATCGCATGTATCTGGCACCATAGAGCCTGTAAATATGCGAACAGCCTCCCATTTATTTACACTAATTTTTCGAGTATCCCCTGCTGGAATAGTATCAGTAATTGTTAATGCATTTTCTTTTTCATGAAAATTAAAAGCATATCCATCCATGGCACTTTGATTAAATAAAGGCACATCTATGGGAGCAAAAATATCTTCAGCTAAACAATTATTTAAAGCTTGATTTAATTGAAGTTGAACAATTTCACTTAACTCAACATTTTCAACTATTATCTTTTTAGCTTCTGCAACTGTTATCATTTTTGTTTTTATTTATAAAAGTATTACTCAAAACCCAAAAATAACTGATTTATGTCAGTTTTTATCTTCCTTTAAAACATGAACTTTGGAAACATGGCTTATAACAAAGACAAAAAAGCTTCTTGTACGGATTGTTCGCACAAAATTGTGGGCGACTCTATGTTTTGTAGTTTAGACCTAAAACAATTTGAAGAACTTGAGGATAAATTAAGGTGCTTAACTTTTAAGAAAGGACAGGTTATTTTTAATGAAGGCAATCAACCTTATGGTGTTTACTGCATTAAAAGTGGTAAGGTTAAAATTTCTAAAATTGGAGAAGAAGGCAAAGAACAAATTGTACGATTGGCTCGTGATGCGAATTTGGTGGGATATCGTTCAGTTTTAAGCGGAACAAGTTACTATGCCACCGCTACTGCACTTGATGAAACTGAAGTTTGCTACATCCCTAAAGCTGTAATTTTTAACTTAATTAAAGAAAACACCACTTTCTCGATGGCAGTAATTGGTTTGCTTAGCGATGACCTAAAAAGAGCTGAGAACAAAATTACCAATATGGCTCAAAAACATGTTAGAGAACGTATTGCTGAAGCTATTTTATTATTGAAAGAATGTTATGGGGTAACAGACGATGGTAAAACCATTAACTCTAATTTAACCCGTAGAGAAATTGCCAACATAGCTGGTACCACTACCGAAACTTCCATTCGTATTTTGTCTGAATTTCATAAGGATAAAATTATTGAGCTAAATGGTAAAGACATTACCATTATCAACGAAGACAAGCTTTTTAAAACAGCTAATATTTTTGATTAGAAGGAATAAATTAAGCTATTGACTTTCTCGGATAAAAACGTGAACTTCGTTTAACATTAATTTTATACCACATTAAAACATGATATAAAATAGCGTCAAACGAACCTCTTCTCTCAATTCTCCTTAGTTTTTCACTCACTAAAATTTTAGCAATAAACACCCTTAGAATTTCTATATTCTTAATACAGCTATCCTAATTATTTCTATTAACTTTGCACCCTTATTAATTTTAAAAAGAAAGATGATAAAAGTAACATTACCAGATGGCGCTGTTAAAGAACTACCCAAAGGGAGTTCGGCAATGGATGTGGCAAAAAGCATAAGCGAAGGCTTTGCAAGAAATGTAATTTCAGCAAAAGTAAATAACCAAACTGTTGAAGTAACCACACCTATTACCACAGATGCTAATGTTACCCTTTACACTTTTGATAACGAAGAAGGTAAAAAAGCTTTTTGGCATTCATCTGCTCACATTTTAGCACAGGCTTTAGAAAAATTATATCCTGGTATTAAATTAACTATTGGCCCAGCTATCGAAAATGGTTTTTATTACGATGTAGATTCTGGAGAACAGACCATTAGAGAAGAAGATTTTAAAAAAATAGAAGATAAATTTTTAGAATTGGCTCGTGAAAAAGCTGATTTTAATTTACGTGAAATTTCTAAAGCAGATGCTTTAGCAAAATATAAAACGGAAGGTAACGAGTATAAAGTTGAGTTGATTGAAAACTTAAACGATGGCGAAATTACTTTTTGCGACCATTCAGACTTTACTGATCTATGTAGAGGCGGACACATTCCAAATACTGGAATTGTAAAAGCTGTGAAAATCATGAATGTAGCTGGGGCTTACTGGCGTGCTGATCAAAATAATGCTCAATTAGTTCGTGTTTATGGAATTTCTTTTCCTAAGCAAAAAATGCTAACTGAATATTTAGAATTATTGGAGCAAGCAAAACAACGTGATCACCGTAAATTAGGAAAGGAATTAGAATTGTTTACTTTTTCAGAAAAAGTTGGTCAAGGGTTACCATTATGGTTGCCAAAAGGGGCAATGTTACGTGAGCGATTGGAAAACTTCTTAAAAAAAGCACAATTAAAAGCTGGTTATTTACCAGTAATTACTCCGCACATTGGACATAAAGATTTGTATGTTACTTCTGGACATTACGAAAAATATGGTGCAGATTCTTTTCAACCAATTTTAACTCCACACGAAGGTGAAGAGTTTTTATTAAAACCAATGAATTGCCCTCACCATTGTGAAATTTACAAAACATCACCTAAATCTTATAAAGATTTACCTGTTCGTTTTGCTGAATTTGGTACAGTTTATCGTTACGAACAAAGTGGTGAATTACACGGTTTAACTCGTGTTAGAAGCTTTACACAAGATGATGCTCACTTATTTTGTCGTCCCGACCAAGTGGAAGATGAGTTTATGAAAGTGATTGATTTGGTGCTTTATGTTTTTGGAGCTTTAGGTTTTGAAGATTTTACAGCTCAAGTTTCATTAAGAGACCCTGACAATAAAGAAAAATACATAGGTACTGATGAGAATTGGAAACTTGCTGAAAATGCAATTATAAAAACTGCAGCAGCAAAAGGTTTAAAAACTGTTGTTGAAACTGGCGAAGCAGCATTTTATGGTCCTAAATTGGATTTTATGGTAAAAGATGCTTTAGGCAGAAGTTGGCAATTAGGTACAATTCAAGTTGATTACACATTACCAGAGCGTTTTGAATTAGAGTATAAAGGCAGTGATAATGAGATGCACAGACCAGTAATGATACACCGTGCACCATTTGGTTCTATGGAGCGTTTTGTTGCTGTTTTAATTGAACATTGTGGTGGAAATTTCCCACTTTGGCTAACTCCAGATCAAGTTGCTATTTTACCAGTTAGTGAAAAGTACAATGAAAATGCCCAAAATATTTTAAAATTGCTAAATAATTACGATATTCGCGGCTTCGTAGATGAAAGAAACGAAAAAGTGGGCAGAAAGATTAGAGATGCAGAAGTGAATAAAATACCGTTTATGTTGATTATTGGCGAAAAAGAAGCTGAAAACAACATCGTTTCGGTAAGAAAACACGGTGAAGGAGATATTGGAGAGTTTAGCATCGAAGAGTTTGCCAACATTATTAACGACGAAGTAAAAAAAGATTTAAATAATAACTAATTAATAGGAGGATTTAGTCATAGCTAAGAGGTTTCAAAATAGAGGACGATACGTAAAAAAAGAAGATTTACATAAAATCAACGACCGTATAACAGCAAGAGAAGTAAGGGTAATTGCTGATGATGTTGAACCTGCAGTTTACCCAATTGCAGAAGCTTTAGCACTTGCCGAAAGTAAAGAACTTGACTTAGTTGAGATTTCTCCAAATGCAAAACCTCCAGTTTGTAAGATTATTGATTACAAGAAGTTTTTATACGATCAAAAAAAGAAACAAAAAGAGATTAAAGCGAAAGCTCAAAAAATGGTGGTTAAAGAAATTCGTTTCGGTCCCAACACAGATGAGCATGATTTTGATTTCAAGGTAAAGCACGCTGAGAACTTTATTAAAGAAGGTTCAAAAGTAAAAGCTTTTGTATTTTTTAAAGGTAGAACGATTGTTTTTAAAGAAAGAGGTGAAATTCTTTTATTAAAAATGGCTCAAGCTTTAGAAGAAATTGCAACAGTTGAATCTTTACCAAAATTAGAGGGTAAAAAAATGATAATGTTTTTAGCTCCTAAAAAAGTAAATAAGAAGTAATTAACAATTAAATAATAACAGTATGCCTAAAATGAAAACTGGTTCTAGTGCTAAGAAAAGATTCCGATTAACTGGAACCGGAAAAATTAAAAGAAAACATGCTTTTAAAAGTCACATCTTAACAAAGAAAACGACTAAACAAAAGCGTAATTTGACTAAAATGGGTCTTGTAGATTCTACAGACGAAAAAAGTATTAAATTACAATTAGGAATCTAATTCCTTTTTATTGTTTTCAATAAATCGGTTATCGTAAATTAAAAAAAGTATTAAACCAGGTAATTAGTTTAAAGACTCAAAAAGAGCACTAATTATCAAAAAACGTTAAAAATTATGCCTAGATCGGTAAACGCAGTAGCGTCAAGAGCAAGAAGAAAAAAAGTAATGAAGCAAGCCAAAGGATTCTTTGGCAGAAGAAAAAATGTTTGGACAGTAGCAAAAAATGCTGTTGAAAAAGCAGGAGTATATGCTTACATTGGTAGAAAGCAAAAGAAAAGAAATTTTAGAGCTTTATGGATTCAAAGAATTAATGCTGGTGCAAGATTGCACGGTATGTCATATTCTAAATTTATGGGTGAATTAGCAAAAAAAGACATTCAATTGAATAGAAAAGTTTTAGCTGATTTAGCAATGAACCATCCAGAAGCTTTTAAAGCTGTAGTTGATTCAATTAAAAAATAATCTATTACATAGATAAATATTAAAGGGAGCTTTCGCTCCCTTTTTTTTTGCTTTAAACTTTTAGCTTAAAACGTTACATTTGATAAATGCTAAATAACTTACTTTTTATAAACTTACGCTGGCTCGATATTGTCGATATTTTATTGGTATCGATTATCATGTATCAGTTGTACAAATTGGTTAAAGGTACAGTTGCCATAAAAATTTTCTTAGGCATCTTAGCTATTTATTTATTTTGGAAGATTGCAGCAGCCTTTAAAATGGAACTACTAAGCGAAATTTTAGGTCAATTTATTGGTGTTGGAGTTATTGCTTTAATTGTAGTTTTTCAACAAGAGATAAGAAGGTTTTTACTTTTAATAGGAAACAACAGAATGTTCTCGTCTAAAAATGGAAGACTGTTTAAGTTATTGCAAGTAAATAAAGATGAAAAGCAACAATTAAACACTAGCCAATTACTTTTGGCAACTAAAAGTTTAGCGAAATCAAAAACAGGAGCTTTGATTATTCTTGATTTACATTCTGAGCTAAAATTATACACGATTTCTGGAGAAAAAATAAATGCTAAAATATCTTCTTCACTATTAGAAAACATTTTTTTCAAAAATAGCCCTCTTCATGATGGAGGTGTTATCATTCAAAACAATGAAATTAAAGCTGCCAGATGTATTTTACCAGTTTCAGAAAATCAAACCTTCCCCAATTATTTCGGATTAAGGCATCGAGCAGCAGCTGGCATTACCGAAGTATCGCAAGCGATCGCTATTATCATATCTGAAGAAACAGGAAAGATATCGTATAGCAAAAAAGGAGAAATAAAGTACAATATTTCTATTGACGATTTAGAAAAATATATTTTAGCTGAATTGTGATTTCTTCTCCGCATACAAAAAAAGCAATACTTGGAATTCTTACCATTATACTTGCTATTGTTGTTTATTGTTTAATTCCTGAAGGCTACGGGAAAGCACCATTTATGGCTTCCATTGTTGTGGTAATGGCAATGTGTTGGGTGTTTGAAATTTTACCAATCCCCATTACATCATTATTACCAATTGTACTATTTCCCATTTTTGAAATTATAGATGCAAAAACTACGGCTTCTTTTTATGGTAAGGATATTATTTTCTTGTTTTTAGGAGGGTTTATTCTAGCCAAAGCTTTACAAGTAAGTAATTTACATCAACGTATTGCTTTACATATCTTAAATACGATAGGCTCAAAACCTTCTCAATTAGTGCTTGGTTTTATGATTACAACAGCTTTTTTAAGTATGTGGATTTCTAACACTTCATCAGTAATGGTAATGATGCCAATAGCCATTTCTATTATTGAACAAATAAAATCGAGCCAGCAACAACAAAAAATAGTTAGCAAATTAGCTGTGAGCATGTTATTAGGTATTGCCTACTCTGCTGATATTGGAGGAATGGCAACTTTAATAGGAACTCCTCCAAACATGGTTTTTATAGAAATGTATCATGAAATGTTTCCTAACCTTCCTAAGGTAACTTTTTCTCAATGGTTAATGTTAGGAGTGCCACTTTCTATTGTTTTTTTATTTACGGGGTGGCTTTTATTAACTAAAGTGATTTTTAGAATTCCTAAAATAAAACTATTTGAAAGTAAAAACATTATAAAAGACCAATTAAAGGGTTTAGGTAAAATAACGCATGATGAAACTTTAGTTGGAATTGTTTTTGGTATTGCCATTTTATTATGGATAACCGGTTCTGACATCCGATTTTCAGACAATTTCAGTATAAAAGGCTGGCGAACGGCATTTAACCTCCCTATGGTTACTGACGCAACTGTTGCTATAGCAACTGCTACTTTATTATTTATGATACCTTCTAAAAAGCGTAAAAACGAAATGCTGTTAAAATGGAATCATGCCAAAGATTTACCTTGGGGTATTTTACTTTTATTTGGTGGTGGTTTTGCTTTAGCAGGCGGCTTTGAAGCTTCTGGCTTATCAAAAGTAATTGGCAACTTGTTTACCAATGTTGATATTTCTTCTCCTATTATTTTAGTGATTATCGTTTGTTTCGTACTTACTTTTTTAACAGAAATTACTTCTAATACTGCTACAACCAATTTGGTTTTACCAATTTTAGCTAAAGCAAGTATTGTTTTAGGACTCGACCCTCGAGTATTAATGATTCCTGCAACGTTATCTGCCAGTTGTGCATTTATGATGCCTGTCGCCTCCCCTACACAAGCAATAATATTTGGCTCGGGCTATATAGAGATTAAACAAATGGTAAGAGCTGGTATCTTATTTAACCTACTAGGTATAATCGTAGTTACACTTACCTTTTATTTGTTGGCTGAATTTGTTTTTGGGATTGTTATTTAAACAATAAACACTTCTCATTTCAGTTAATGATAATAATTTATTTCAATCAAATATAACATGAAACACTTAATCCTACTTTTTATTCTTATCAGTAATAGCGACATCTTCGCTCAACAGTTCCCAACCGAAGGGTATAGTTTAAGTAATCCTACATTTTTAGACTCAACCATTTCTGATTATAATGTTGTTTTTACGGCCGAAATGCACTGGAATAAGTTTAATGACGAAAGAAAGAAGGAAATGGTAACCTATTTAGCAAAAAACAATCGAATTAATACCATTGTGCTGGAAGCTAGTTATAGCTACGGATATTGGTTAAATCAATTTTTAGAGAATGGAGATACTATTTTTTTAAAAGAATTAACATCAATCTATAACTCAACCGATGATGCTGACCAAAAAATAAAATATCAGGATAGTTATTCTCTTTATTCATGGTTATACGAGTTTACTCAAACAAATAACTTAACTATAAAAATGACGGGAGTTGATTTGGAATTTATTTATAAACCTCAACGACCATTATGGTCATTTGTAAAAATAACCGAGAAGTTTAAAGATTTACAGGTTCTCTCAAAAAGTATTTCCGATGCTGAACATCTTTTAACTCAAGAAAAAATAACAAAAAGTCAATTTAAGAAATGGTTTTCTGCTTTAGAAAAGGATATCTCAAAACAAAAAATAAGTAATAGTATTTTTAATCAGTTTATAAATAACATCGAACAATCACTAAATTTTGGAGCTTCAAAAGGATTTATTTATAGAGAACAAGTGATGTATCAAAATTTTCTATCAATGATAAATAAAGATGATAAAGTATTTGGTCAATTTGGATTAAGTCATATTATGTTAGATGATAGGCAAATGTCAAAAAATAGATTAACCACATATTTAAATCAAAATCAATTGTTTAAAGATAAAATCTTATCGATTGGTCTGGTTAACTATGATTTCACAACAGCGGGTTCAGCTCCTTATGATGAATACTTACCCTTTCTAACCAAAGAAGAGTTTGAAAGATTAACACCAGAATTTAAAAAGCTACCGACTAACACATTTGTAGATTTAAGAAATACGGATGAAGAGATTAAAAAATATTCACAGTTATTATTAATCGTTCATGAGTAATCAATTCTTAGATTGTTTATAAGTTTTGAAATCTAAAATAGCGAAAATAATAGCTAATAATTAAGTTTGTTCTATTCAATAAAAAAATAGATAAAATGAGTTTAGTAGTAAAAGGAAGAATTAGCAAAGTATTAGAAATGGAAACCGGAACCAGTAAAGCTGGTAAAGAATGGAAAAAACAAAGTTTTGTAATTGATACTGGAGATCAATACAATCCTGAAGTTTGTTTCAGTTTATTTGGTGAAGATAAAATTAATATGCTTAGAAATTTTGGTCAAGGACAAGAAGTTGAAGTTGCTTTCAATGTTTCTTCTAGAGAATATAACGGAAAATACTACCACAATTTAGATTGTTGGAAAATTAACGGAAGTGCTCAATTTGCTGCTGGTACTGGAGCTGCTCCTGCACCAAGTGCTGCTGATGCACCTATGGCTGCTGGCGAGGAAGATGATTTACCTTTCTAATCTTATTTAGAACATAACTACATTAAAAAGTGCATTCATGCACTTTTTTTATTCGTTTTAAAATGAACAACTTGATTTCGTTTTATTCTTTAGGTCTTGCTAAAAAACTGATTGACCGATTAGTTGAACAAAAATATACACAGCCTTACCCTATTCAGAGTGAAGCAATTCCTCCAATTATGGAGAAAAGAGATGTTTTAGGTATTGCAAAAACTGGCTCTGGTAAAACAGCAAGTTATGTTTTACCAATTTTAACCAATTTACAACATTCAGCTCCAACAAAAAACAGACATATTAATGTGTTGGTTTTAGTGCCAACAAGAGAGTTAGCCGGACAAGTCAATGATGTTTTTAGAATGTTTAGTTCTGTTTTAAGCACAAAAATTAAATCTTTAGCGGTATTTGGCGGTGTTTCTATCAATCCTCAAATGATAGCCTTACAAGGTGTTAATGTTTTAATTGCTACACCAGGTAGGTTAATTGAATTAGTTGAATCTAAAGCCGTGCATTTAAGCGATGTAGAAACTCTAGTTTTGGATGAAGCAGATAAAATGCTAAACCTTGGTTTTAAAGATGAAATGGATAAGATTTTTTCTTTATTGCCTAAAGAACGACAAAACCTATTATTTTCGGCAACACTTAGCGAAGATTTAAATGATGTTAAACAAGTTTTGTTAGACGAGCCTGTTGTTATTAAAATTAAGGATGAAAGCGAAGAAATAGAACAGATTAATCAAGTTGTCTATTTTGTAAATGAAGAGAAAAAAGGACCTTTATTAAGACACTTAATTACAGAGAACAACCTTTCCCAAATTTTAATTTTTGTTTCCTCAACTTATCGAGCAGATAATGTTGCAAATAAATTGAGAAAAAATGGAATTAATGCTCAAGCAATACACAGTAAAAAAAGTCAGACTACAAGAACCGAATCGTTAAGGAAATTTAAGGAAGGGAATACCAAAGTATTAGTTGCTACCGATTTATTAGCCAGAGGAATTGATATTGAATTTTTACCTTGCGTGATAAATTACGACCTACCACGCTCACCTAAAGACTACATTCATAGAATTGGAAGAACTGGACGTGCTGAATCTTCGGGTGATGCGATTACCTTTGTTAATCCTGATGAAGAACATCATTTTAAAGTAATCGAGAAAAAAAGTGCCCAATATATTGAAGTTATCGAATTAGCAGGTTTTACGGATTAAATCGATAGTTTCGTTCCCCTCCTTGGAGGGGGTTAGGGGTGGGTAAAAAATCTTAAAGACTTACCAATTCTCTATCTTTAATGTAAAGCAAATAACTTTTTACATTTTTATAACCCATTTCAAGCAATATGGTTTGATAGTTTGCTAATTGCTTTAAGTGTGAAGCTTCTTGATTTCCTGTTTTGTAATCAATAATAATTGTCTCATTATTTTTTTGTACTACCCTATCTGGTTGATAGGTTTTACCCGAAGGTAATAAAATAGACGTTTCATTGATTACTTTGTCTAAATCAGTAAAAAAAGGTTTTATGGTTGACAAACTTAAAATTTGCTTAATTTCTTGACTAATATCTTCCGCTTCTTTTGGATTGATAATTCCTGCTGACAAGTATTTTTTTATTACACTTTCCAAATCCGCTATCGTTTCTATATCTGCAAGTATTTTATGTATTAATCGACCATATTCTGTTGCCGACTCAAGATGTTCTGTTTCCCATATTTCTGGAGCTTGAAAGCTAATTTCAATTTTATCTCTCCAATTGTTATAAACCACATTGGTAAACTCTTCGTTTTTATTTTCGGGTTTTTCAAT
>CAXBPN010000011.1:0-24202 GCA_963977515.1 uncultured Flavobacteriales bacterium | reverse complement strand
AAGAGCCAAAAATCAAGAACAAACGCCAAATCTTGTTCCATCTTTTCCCACAATGCCATCGCATTTCCCAGTCCGATTACACAAGATTTCACACCGTTTGTTCATTTGCCATCGCTCAGGTATTAGGTGTTTAGGATTAAATTTTTCTAAAAATTAAACTTTTTATTTAGAACAGAATTGATCTAAAACTTAATCTTTTTTTGTTTTTACTACATTTGCAAAAAAATAATTTATGAAAGAATTTTTAGCAAAAGAGTTTTACCACAATACTGTTGGAAATTGGGCTATTACTTTACTAATTATATTAGCAGCGGTTATTGTTGGTAAAATAGTGTATTGGTTTTTTGGGAAAATAGTTAAAAAATTAACTGATAAAACCAAAACTAAAATAGATGATATTATTGTTGACATGATAGAAGAACCTATTGTATTAGCAATTACCATTTTTGGTTTATGGTATGGTTTACATCGCTTAGAATTTACTGACTGGTGGTACAATTGGTTAGGAAAAGTATATCACATTTTAATTGCTGTAAATATAACTTGGTTAATTGCACGGCTTATTGATGCTATAATAGAAGAGTATATAGTGCCACTAACTGAAAAAACGGAAAGTGATTTAGACAATCAAGTAATGCCTATTGTAAGAAAAGGTTTAAGGTCGATGATATGGATTTTAGGTATTATCGTTGCTTTAAATAATGCAGGTTATGATGTTGGAGCTTTAATTGCTGGTCTTGGTATTGGTGGTTTAGCATTAGCTATGGCAGCAAAAGATTCTGTTGCTAATCTTTTTGGTGGTATAATGATTTTTACTGATAAGCCTTTTAAAGTTGGTGATAGAATAAAAATTGGAGGCTTTGATGGAATAATTGAAGAAATTGGAATTCGAATTAGTAGAATGAGAACCCTTGAAGGTCGATTGGTAACTATCCCTAATTCTCAGTTTATTGGTAACATGGTTGAAAATGTAACTGCCGAACCAACAAGAAAAGTAGTTCTTAATATTGGTTTAATTTATGACACTACTGCTGAACAAATTGAACTAGGTATCAAATTATTAAATGAAATTGCATCATCTAATGTTAACGTTGAAGATAAGCACTTAACTTCTTTTAATTCTTTTGGAGATTTTTCTCTTGGCATTCTTTTTATTTACTACATCAAGAAAGATGGTGATATTCTTCAAACTCAAACGGAAATGAATCTTGAAATACTGAAAAAGTTCAATTCAAATGGCTTAGAAATGGCTTTCCCAACTCAAACTATTTATACAAAATCATAAAACATTGTTAAAAAACAAAAAAAGAGCAACTTGTCAGCTGCTCTTTTTTTATTCACTTACTTATAATTGAAATTTATTTCTTTCCAATTAAAGTAACCGTACCTGTTACTAATTTCTCTTCATTACTACAAACATCCGTGTATCTTAACTCATAGAAATAAGTACCATCTTTTGAATCTTTTCCATCCCAATTGTCTTTGGCATCAGTTGATTGAAAAACTGTTTTCCCCCATCTATTAAATATTCGGATACTATAATCTTGAGTTTGGTCAATTCCTAAGAATACCAATTCATCATTCATTCCATCACCATTTGGTGTAAATACATTTGGTATTATTCCTGAAGATTCTCCTAACTCTATAAAAGTAGCCTCTGTTGGAAAAGCTTTTGGTGGACACCCATCTTTAAATAATGTAACTACTATATTATATGTTCCTGGTGTAGCATATTCATAAGACACTACAGTATCATTATAGAATTCCATACCATCTCCCATATTCCAATAAATAGAGTCTGCTCCTTCTGCATTCGCAGCTAAATTAACTTCATAAGTTATAGCTTCACACGGTACAGGTGGAACATATTCAAAATTTACATTCAATTCCGGAATTAAATCAACCACTATTGTAAAAGGCAATGTATCTGCAATGTTACAAGAATTTGGATCTATAGCCACGAAAAAACCATTATATGTATCAGAAGCTGGATAGGTGTGAGTTGGATCAATTTGTGTAGAATTAGTTCCATCACCAAAATCCCAATAATTTTGAGGTGGGGCAGGATTCCCAGAAGAAAAATCAGCTGCTAAATTAGAACCACAAATTTCAACTGATGGATCAATAATCGCATTCACCTCAACTCGATTTGGATTAAAACTTATCGTATCTCTTATTGTATCTCTTGTATCACAAACAAAATTATAGGCTTGCATTTCCACATAATAAGTTCCTGATGTATTATAAGTATAACTAAATGAGACGTTATCAATAAAAGTATCCCCTGTACCCATGTCCCAATACAAAGAATCTGCTCCTGCTCCAGTAAAGGCATAATCTACTGTTAAACCTCCTGTTGTACAAGGATCGTAAGGTGGAATATCTATACTTGCCGTTAACGGTGCTGGTTGTACTACCTGTACAATAAAATCAGTCGTATCATATACATTACAAGTACTAAAATCTATCGCAACATAAGTAACTGTATAAGTTCCTGTATCTGTATAGGTATAATTTAATGCATAATCAGTCCCTATTCCTGAATTGTTCCCATCTCCAAAATCCCAATAACTATTTGGTGGCGTTATTCCTGCATCAAAAGATACATTATATGGTGCTATACATATTTCTTGTGGAGGCATTGTTATAGTCTGTACCGTTGTAAATACAGGATTAAAATCTATTGTATCTCTAATTGTATCTCTTGTGTCACAAGCAAAATTATAAGCTTGCATTTCTACATAATAGGCACCAGGACTGTAAGTATAACTAAATGAAATACTATCTGAATAAAATACTCCTGGCTCTAAAATCCAATACAAAGAATCTGCTCCAGACCCTGTAAAAGCATAATCAACAGTTAACCCTCCTGTTGTACATGGATCATAAGGTGGTATATCTATACTCGCTGTTAACGGCTCTGGTTGTACTACCTGGACAATAAAGTCTGTCGTATCATATACATTACAAGTACTAAAATCTATCGCAACATAAGTAACTGTATAAGTTCCTGTATCTGTATAGGTATAATTTAATGCATAATCAGTCCCTATTCCTGAATTGTTCCCATCTCCAAAATCCCAATAACTATTTGGTGGCGTTATTCCTGCATCAAAAGATACATTATATGGTGCTATACATATTTCTTGTGGAGGCATTGTTATAGTCTGTACCGTTGTAAATACAGGATTAAAATCTATTGTATCTCTAATTGTATCTCTTGTGTCACAAGC
The DNA here is from genome assembly GCA_963977515.1 of uncultured Flavobacteriales bacterium. GTDB lineage: Bacteria > Bacteroidota > Bacteroidia > Flavobacteriales_E > Vicingaceae > Vicingus. The sequence continues at coordinate 20,969 of CAXBPN010000011.1, read as the reverse complement.
AAAATTATAAGCTTGCATTTCTACATAATAGGCACCAGGACTGTAAGTATAACTAAATGAAATACTATCTGAATAAAATACTCCTGGCTCTAAAATCCAATACAAAGAATCTGCTCCTGTTCCTGTAAAAGCATAATCAACTGTTAAGCCTCCTGTTGTACACGGATCATAAGGTGGTATGTCAATACTAGCATTTAATTGTTCTGGCTGTATCAAAGTAATATTAAAATAAGCTGTATCTGCTATATTACATGTTGTTGAATCTATCGCTACTGACATTACAACGTAACTTCCTGTATCAGAATAAGTGTGAGTTGGAGTATAATCTACTCCTATCCCTAAATCTGTTCCATCTCCAAAATCCCAATAGGTATTTGGTGGAGTTCCCCCTGCATCAAAACTTACATCAAAAGGCGCACTACAGATTGTTTGATCTCCTGGATCAACTGCAGTTACTGCTGTATATACTGGATTAAAATCTATCGTATCTTTTATTGAAACCACAGTTCCACAAGCATCAAAAGCTTGAAATTCTACATAATATGTTCCAGGTGTATTATAAGTATAACTTAAAGATAAACTATCAGAATAGGTGTCACCTGTTCCCATATCCCACCATAAAGAATCTGCTCCAGAACCTGTAAAGGCATAATCTACAGTTAAGCCTCCTGTTGTACATGGATCATAAGTTGGAATATCAATTGTTGCTGTCAAAACTCCAGCGTTAATAATTGTCACATCAAAATACGCTGTGTCTGTTATATTACAAGATGCAGGGTCTATTGCCACATACATTACATTGTAAGTTCCTGAATCTGGATAATTATAAGTTGGGTTTAATTGTGAAGAAGTTCCACTACCATCTCCAAAATCCCAATAGGCTTGAGGTGGAGGGGTTGCTCCTGCAGAAAAAGTAATATTAAATGGAGCCCCACAAGCAGTTAATGGTGGTGGTTGAACCGCATTAGCTTCAACCCCTTGAAAATTCATTTCAAATTTAATCGAACCCATGTTACAACCAAAAGGATATCCTGAATTAGGAGCCCATACACCTGGAGTTGTAGGAAAAGTACCGTTATTACATGCTGCACAAACAGACTGATAAACAACACCGTTAGGATCAAATCGACTTGTCCCTCCATCAGTATGCTCTGATTCTAAATTTGACCCTAAATAAGTTCCATACAATAAACTTTGGGCATCTCTCTCCATTACCATAAAATAAAAATCAGCACCATCTGTTGACGACTGTTCCGCATCTCCTGTAATATCCATATTATTAGTATTTCCTCCAGCTTGTGGGTTATAGTTCCCTGAAAGACTCGAAGCTCCATTATATCCTCCCCCCCAACCTGAGACGTACACATTACCACAGTTATCCACTAAAAAAGCAGTAGGACTAATATTTACCCTACTCGTTCCTGAACCAAAAACAGTACTATATATTGTCGTTGTTAAATCTGCTGACATTTTATGAATAAATTGAGAGCTATTTGCATTAGAATACGTGGCATTAACTACTGGATAGTTTCCTCCTCTTGACTGTCCTACAGTATATACATCTCCAGAAGCATCAACTTCTACAATAAATGTTTGATCATAACCTCCTGTACTAGAAGCTTCTCCTACATAAGTTCTATATGAAGAAGCTCCTGTAGTAGCATTAAAAGCCGCAATATATCCATCCCATCCACCATTAAAATTTGGCTCAATAACCCCAGCAGTAACTCCTAAATCATTACTTGTAGTACCACCACAAGTATAAACATTATTATTGCTCGCAGAATATCTTATTGAATAACCTGCCTCATAACCTGTTCCTCCTAAATATGTGGCCCAAACTAAACTTGATAAATCACCCGTCATTTTAAAAACAATAGCATCTTGAGCAATTGCACCAGCACCATTATTTATTGTATTATTTGCCAAAGGAAAATCGTCAGACCAAACAGAGGAACAAACATATACATCATTATTTACATCTAATACTAATTCTCCCCTTGCTTGATCCGAATAATTATAAACCATGCTTTCATTCAATCCTTCATTATCAGAACCTCCTACATAAGTACTCGCCAATAAATTTCCTGTAGGATTAAACTTAGAAAGTACAATATCACATCCATTTGAAAAATTATATCCCCACATATTAGCTGGAGTATTTCCATATCCTCCGTTAAAACTATTATCGTATCCATTTAAAGTCGGGTAATTATTACCAGCTGACCCTAGTAAAATTAAATTATCTTGATTATCTGTAACCAAGCTATGTGGCATCTCAAGATTATTCCCTCCTATATAAGTAGAAAATAAAATATTTGTTCCTGTGGGGTTAAATTTAGTTAATGAAATGTCATAACCACCACCATTATAAGTTGCATCGTAAGCCCCTTGTGTTGGATAGCCCGAACCAAAGGCAATACCAGCAGAATAAAGGTTTCCTTGTGAATCGTAAGTTGAAGTAAAACCCCAATTATCAGAAGTAGAGCCTGTTAATGTAGAAAAAACCCAAGTTGGATCTATTATTAATTCTCTCGTTTTATCATATCCATTAGGCAAGATAAAACTTACTTTATGACCGCTAATTTTGAATTTACAGGGAATTTGAATACGGTTATTTTTTTCATCTAATTGATAGGCAAAAAGTCCTGTTTCTTTTACTTCTCCAGTTGACAGTTTAATAATTAACTCATTATTTTTTAATTCTAATCCATCTACACCTTCATAATCTAATAAGATGTCTTCCAGTTTTCCTCCTGGTTTAATAATAATATCATATTTCATGTTTTCTTCACTTGAATAAAGATCTAAATCTATGTTCTCATAAATATTATTGTAATAAACATTTTTATAGGAGTGAACATTATTTACCCATTTCGACTGATCATTTCCATTATAATAATTTTTATAGGCTAAAACTTCTTGTCTTTTATCAACGTAAACATTACTTAATGCATTTTCAAAAACCATTGAATAAGCATGTTTTTTAATCGCTTTTTTTTCTTGATAATTTCTTCTTCCAAGAATCAGTTCATCTGATTCTTTCTCAGTATTCATATTATCTTGATCTAAGTTATGTCTTTTCATTAAATCTTCAGCTGAGAATAAATCAAAAGTAAAACGATCCTTCTCCAAGAACATATTCCCAATTCTCAACTTTGCTAAGAAAGAAACTTTACTATCAAACTGACCTTTGTTTTCAATAAATTCATATCCTACATTTAAATTCTTATCCTCATGTGAGTATCCAGAGAGATTTAATACAACGCAAAATAAAACGAGTAGATTCTTTTTCATGATAATACAATATATTTAGTTAATACTTTGTTCAAGACAACTTTATCTTTCTAAAAGTTGCATCTAAAAATATAAAAAAAACACATTAACCAATTTTTTTAACCTATTAATGTTATTTTTTTATCGATTAATTAAATATTAAACTAAATTTTAACAAGAAATAATAAAAAAGGTACTTTTTTAAAATCCATACAATAAGCTTGTATTTACTTTGTACAGATATTTCCTTTTTTGTGAAGTAAGTTCAATATCTTTTTCTAATTCATTCACGATTAACGCTTGAACATTACTTATAAATAAAGCGGCATTAAAATCTTGCAAGATACTTTGGTTAGAGTAGCTAAAGAAGATTTTTAATTTGTTTTTAACTCGTTATAAAAAATTTCTACTTCCCATCGTTTAATATATAGCTCCTTAAATACCCTGACCCTATTTTTTTACTGTCTAATAATAATGTTTAAAAGAAAAAACAAGTTTCTTCCCTTTTGGAAGGTTAGGGCAGGTAATTTAATATCAACTCTTTCTTCTCATAATCAATAATGGCTTTATAATCCGTTAAAATATCGCCACCAATAATCCCATCAATGGGTGCTAAATCTAGTTTTTCGTAAGATTGGTTAACGTGTTGTAAATCTAGAATAGTAGCATCATAATTTACAATTTCCAAGTCGCCCAATTTTAGTTTTTTTAACAATACTTTTTTACTAGTCATGGTATTTGTTCCTAACCCAGAAGAAAGTCTATCATGCTCTTCAAGGCTATCTTCTCCAATAAAATGTTGTATTCTGGTTTCATCAAAAACACTTCTCGATGCACCAGTATCAATAATGGTATTGGCAGTAATTCCGTTTATAGAAATAGCTATTTTTAGATGAAAGCCATCATTTTCAATCGGAAATATAGTTATGGGTAGTATTGTTTTCATATTTTTTTCATTCCCTCCCTTGAGGCTCCGAATATATTCGTACTGATTAAGGTGGATGAATATTCTGAACCTGAATAAATCACCCTTCTATATCTCCCCTTGAGGGGAGACTTAAAAGTAAAAAATGTCGGAATAAATTCCGACATTTTTAAGAGCGAGAGACGAGGCTCGAACTCGCGACCCTCAGCTTGGAAGGCTGACGCTCTACCAACTGAGCTACTCTCGCTTTAGAGCTTAAAAGTAATATTAATTATGCTAATACACTATCTAAAAGTGCATTCGTTTTTTTAACTCCTTCAGCACTTTCAGTAAGTTTTGTTTTTTCAGTAGCATTTAATTCAATTTCAACAATTTTTTCAATTCCGTTAGCTCCTAATACACAAGGAACTCCAATTGATAAACCATTTAATCCATATTCACCTTCAACTAAAGCTGAACAAGGGAATATTTTTTTAGAATCTTGAGCAATTGCTCTAACTAATTCAGAAACTGCAGCACCTGGTGCATACCAAGCAGAAGTTCCTAATAAACCAGTTAATGTAGCACCACCAACTTTAGTAGCTTCAACTATTTCATTCATTCTTTCTGCAGATAAAAATTCAGAAACAGGAACACTATTTCTAACAGCTTTTTCAATTAAAGGAACCATACCAGTATCACTGTGTCCACCAATTACCATTCCGTCAACATCTGATGAAGGACAATTTAAAGCTTCTGCTAATCTGTATTTAAAACGAGCACTATCTAAAGCTCCACCCATTCCAATAATTCTGTTTTTAGGAATATTTGTTGCTTTATGTACCAAGTAAGCCATTGTATCCATTGGGTTACTTACCACAATTACAATAACGTTTGGAGAATGTTGTAATAAATTTTCAGTTACCATTTTAACAATTCCAGCATTAATACCAATTAACTCTTCACGAGTCATACCAGGCTTACGAGGAATACCACTAGTAATTACAGCAACATCACTTCCTGCTGTTTTAGAATAATCGTTAGTAACACCTGTAATTTTTGTGTCAAAACCATTTAACGAAGCACATTGCATTAAATCCATTGCTTTACCTTCAGCAAAGCCTTCTTTAATGTCAACTAAAACTACTTCTGAAGCAAAATTTTTGATTGCAATATATTCAGCACAACTTGCACCTACTGCCCCTGCTCCTACTACTGTAACTTTCATAATTGTATTTATTTAAGTATAAAAATATGTGATAATTAAGGTTGGCTAAATTAAGCAAACAATATACTATTTACAAGAAATAAATGAAAACAGATTTTTTAATTATTAAGTTTTTATTCTTTTGTTTATTTAGCATAAATAAATGATTTTTTTACTTTTGCTGACCTACAATATTTTAAGGTGTTTAAAATCGATATACAATGAAAGATTTATTAGATAAGTTTGAGAATAAAACTCCAGAAATAGTTTTTGAATGGAATGATGCAGAAACTGAAGCTCAAGGGTGGGTTGTAATTAATTCACTTAGAGGTGGAGCAGCTGGTGGTGGAACACGAATGAGAGTTGGTTTAGACAAAAGAGAAGTGGAATCGTTAGCTAAAACAATGGAAATTAAGTTTACTGTTGCTGGCCCTGCAATTGGAGGAGCAAAATCTGGAATCAATTTTGATCCAAACGACCCAAGAAAAGAAGGGGTATTAAAAAGGTGGTATGCTGCGGTTACGCCTTTGTTAAAACATTATTATGGAACAGGTGGTGATTTAAATGTTGATGAAATTCATGAAGTAATTCCGATGACTGAAGATTGTGGGGTTTGGCATCCTCAAGAAGGAGTTTTTAATGGACATTTTCAACCTCGTGAAGCTCAAAAAATACATCGTATTGGTCAGTTAAGGCAAGGAGTTTTAAAAGTAATTGAGGATAGTAATTACAGTCCAGAAGTAGCAAATAAATATGTTGTTGCTGATATGATTACTGGTTATGGCGTAGCAGAATCTGTAAAGCATTATTATGATGTGTATGGTGGTACCGTAAAAGGAAAAAGAGTAATTGTTCAAGGATGGGGTAATGTTGGTTCTGCAGCTGCTTATTATTTAGCACAAGACGGAGCAATAATAGTTGGTATTATTGATAGAGTGGGAGGATTGATAAAAGAAGAAGGATTTACTTTAGATGAAATAAGAAAATTATTTGTTGATAAAGATGGAAATAAATTACATGCTAATAATATGATGTCTTTTGATGATGTTAATGCAAAAATATGGGATTTAAAAGCTGAAGTTTTTATTCCATGTGCAGCATCAAGATTAATTACAAAAGATCAAGTTGATAGAATGATTAGTGCCGGAATTGAAGTGATTGCTGCTGGTGCTAATGTACCTTTTGCAGATAAAGAAATTTTCTTTGGACCAATTGCTGAGTATGCAGATGATAAGATTAGTATCATTCCAGATTTCATTTCAAATTGTGGTATGGCTAGAGTTTTTGCCTATTTAATGAGTAATGATTTAGGAGTTTTAGAAGATGAAGCAATATTTAAAGATGCTTCTGAAACAATTAAAAATGCACTAAAAGCTTCACATGCAAAAAATAGCAGTAAATACCATATTGCAAAAACTGCATTCGAAATTGCATTGAATCAATTAGTATAATTAGTTTTACTTTTTTATAAATAATATATAACATGGAAATAGCAATTGTATTAGTATTTGTTTTAGGTTATTTAGCTATAACACTAGAGCATAATTTAAAAGTTGACAAACTAGTGCCAGCAGTATCTATGATGGCAATTTGTTGGGCACTAATTGCTTTTGGTTTAGATGGATTCCAATATTGGTTTGACTCTGGAAATCATGCATTAGTTGATGCTTTTACTTCTTTTGGACATGAAGATAAGTTGCACTTGATGGAAGAAACGTTGTTACATCATTTAGGTAAAACAGCAGAGATATTATTCTTCTTATTAGGAGCAATGACCATTGTTGAAATCATTGATTATTTTGATGGTTTCTCAACTTTTAAAACTTATATAAAAACAAAAAGCAAGACGAAGTTACTTTGGATATTTTCATTTTTAGCATTTATATTATCAGCTATTATTGATAACTTAACAGCTACAATCGTGTTGATTACAATACTTCAAAAAATAGTTAACGATAAAGAAACTCGTATGTGGTTTGCTGGGTTAATAATTATTGCAGCTAATGCTGGAGGAGCTTGGTCTCCAATTGGTGATGTAACAACAACAATGTTATGGATTGGTAATAAGGTATCAACTGATATGTTAATTACTTATTTAATTGTACCATCCTTATTATGTATGGTTATACCTGCATTAATTGCTTCATTTATGAAACCTTTTAAAGGAGATTTAACTGAAGCTATATCAGATAGTCCAGAAGAAACTCATGATACGAAGTTTAGCCCTATAATGTTATATTTAGGATTAGGTATGATTTTATTTGTTCCTGTTTTTAAAACAATAACCCACTTACCTCCTTATGTAGGTATGATGTTGTCATTAGGAGTAGTTTGTACATTTGCGGAGTTGTTTAGTTCAAGACATTTTAGTCTTACATCTTTAGAAGATCATTCATCTGATGTTGGGCATCATAGTCCAGTACACAAATCATTATCTAAAATAGAAATGCCAAGTGTTTTATTCTTCTTTGGTATATTAATGGCGGTTGCTGCTTTAGAAAGTTTAGGAATGTTATTCAATTTTGCGGAATCGATAAATACTACTATCCCTAATTCAGATATAGTTGTAATGCTATTAGGGGTAGGTTCTGCAGTTATAGATAATGTTCCTTTGGTGGCGGCTAGTTTAGGAATGTTCCAAAATGAATTAAATGACCCATTATGGCACTTTATTGCATTCTCTGCTGGTACTGGTGGTAGTATGTTAATTATTGGCTCAGCAGCTGGTGTTGTTGCAATGGGAATGGAAAAAATCTCTTTCTTCTGGTACTTTAAAAAAATATCTTGGTTAGCCTTTATAGGTTTTGCTGTAGGTTCATTATCTTTTATGATGATTAGAGGATTTATAGGTTAATTTACTATATGCTAATTTTTATTAAAAGCCACGAGTTAATTCGTGGCTTTTATATTTTCATTATTTTTAAAACTTTACTCAAAATTCAATTAGATGCAGCCCATTATCGACCATATTCAAATTACAGTAAAAGACTTAAATGTTGCGGAAATCTTTTATGATAAATTAATGCCCATTTTAGGTTTTGACATAAATAAAAAACATAAAGGAACAGTTGCTGCCCACGAGTTTTATGTAATTGAATATTTTCATCCTATTTTAATTTTTGCCATTAACTCTCCTCGCTCAGTTTTTAAAGATGAAACTATACATCGTAGAAAACCAGGAGCATTACACCATTTGGCTTTTAAAGTAGATTCACAAAAAGAAGTGGATGAGCTATATCTCCAAATAAAAGAGATTGGAGCTAATATTGTTAATCCTCCACAACTCTACCCTCAACATGGAGAGAACTATTATGCCTTATTTTTTAAAGATTTAGAAGGCATAAAATATGAGATTGTTCACGATATTCGTTAGATTTCTGTTTTAAAAACCAAGTAGGTTAGTTGTCTTTGTATTTTTGATCTAACTTATCAATTGTTGAATATTTATCTTCATGTTTTGTAACATCACATTTATTGCATTGAAGTAGTTCACCTGCTTTAACAGGGAGAGATTCATTACGAATAGAACAACCTTTATATAAGTGTTCTATATTTTGCCTTATTTTATTACACTTATTATGTGTTTGATATGCTAAAACATCTTTTACCTCTATTGGTTTAAGTTTTAACAGTAATTTTAATAAGTCATTATTTTTTTCAATAAGTGCTTGTGTATAAGGTAATAGCTCTGAGGAATTTAAAACAACATCTTTTTCATTTTTATTAAGTACCAATTGATGTGTTAATTCATCTAGTTCTTCTTTATTAAGCCAGAGAATAAAAGGAGTCATAGGGATCAATTATAAATGAGTTGTAAGTAAATATATAAAATATTTCCCGTTTTTCGGGATTACCTATAAAATATTTTATAGGTAGGGATTTTTATTATTTTTGTTCAAATTATTTTCTCCTGTGGTTCAATTCAGACAATTTTCATCATCTTTTTCTTGATATTATTGTTGTATAAAGCCATTTTGATCTATATTTTAATGAGTATAACCAACGAAATATTAGCTAACAGAATAAGCTTAGTAAGAAAATCTAGAGGTATTACACAAATTGAAATGGCTAAATCTTTAGGTATATCTAAATCTACTTATAACAGAATTGAATTGGGCGATACTCCTATATATGACAATAGATTAAATGACATTTTAAATAAATTAGATATTTCTTTATTCGAAATTATATTTGAATTTGAACATGATACTAATGAAATTATTGAACAAAAAGAATTTAAAAAGATAGACTTACATACCCTGCGCGACTTAGTACAAAAACAAATTAAGCGTAATCAAGAAATATTAGAAATTATTGAGTCAAAATTACAGGAGCACCAACTCTAAACCATCATAGGCTATTTCTATAAAATCGGGGAGTTCTTTTTGCACCTCATTGTGCTTGCCCAACAAATGGCTAATATGAGTTAAATATGCTTTTTTAGGGTTTAGTTCTTTTAACAATTTTATTGCTTCATCTAACGTAAAGTGAGAAATATGTGCTTCCTTTCTTAAAGCATTTATAACGATAATTTCAGAGCCTTTAATTTTCTCTTTTTGACTCTCCTCTATCCTATTCGCATCCGTTATATAAGTAAAGTTGTTTATTCGAAACGCTTTTACAGGCATTTTATAATGCCAAACATCAATTGGATTCAATTCAACATCTCCAATTTTAAAAGGAGTAGTATTAATTGTTTTTAAATCTAACAAAGGTACTCCTGGGTATTTTTTTTCAGTAAAAGCATAAAAGAATTCTCGCTTTAGAGCCACATGTACTGCTTTGGTAGCATAAATAGGCATATCCTTTTTTTGCTTAAAATTAAAAGCTCTTACATCGTCTAATCCTGCAATATGATCTTTATGTTCGTGAGTAAAAACAACAGCATCGAGTTTCTGGACATTTGCTCTTAACATTTGTTGTCTAAAATCAGGGCCAGTATCAATAACTATTGTTTGATTTTTTTCTTCGATTAAAATAGAACTTCTTAATCGTTTATCTTTTTCGTTTTCAGACAAACAAACATTACAATTACAAGCAATAACGGGTACGCCCTGTGATGTTCCTGTTCCTAAAAACGTTATTTTCATTGTTATTTTTTATCGTCATTACGAGGAAGTATGACGAAGTAATCTTATTGTTTAAAAGATGGCTTCTTTTTATTTTCAGATACTTCGACTTCGCTCAGTATGACAAAAATAAAAATCGAAATGACGAAAACCTATTGATTTATCGCAAAAAGCTCTTTAATTACATTTAATGTATAATCAATTTCTTCTTTTGTGTTATATTTACTAAACGAGAATCGTAAAGCTGGTTTAGTCATATCTGCACCAATTCCTTTCAAAACATGAGAACCAACATTGCTCCCTGATGAGCAAGCACTACCACCAGAAACACAAACTCCTTCTATATCAAAATTATACAATAGCATTTCATCCATTTCACTATTCGGAAAAGTAACGTTTAGCACGGTATATAAACTATCTCCTTTAGGGTCACCATTAAAAGAAATCCCTGGCACTTGTTTTTCTAATTGCTCAATCATATAGGTTTTTAAACCTTGTATATGATTTTGATGTTCTTCTAATTCGTTATTTGCAATTTCCATCGCTTTAGTTAAACCAACTATACCATAAATATTTTCGGTACCAGCACGCATATTACGTTCTTGTGCTCCACCAGTAATAATTGGTTTTATCTGTACATCTTGATTTATAAATAAAAACCCAACTCCTTTTGGTCCGTGAAATTTATGTGCCGAACAAGTAATAAAGTCAATTCCTAACTCTCTTACATCAAATTTATAATGACACATCGTTTGCACAGTATCTGAATGAAAATATGCTCCATATTGTTTACATAAATCATTTACCTTTTTCAATGAAATTTTATTCCCTATTTCGTTATTCGCATGCATTAAAGAAACCAATGTTTTTTTATCTTTGTTTTCTTCTAATAATTTCTCTAGGTAAACTAAATCTACATACCCTTTTTCATCATGTTTTACCAAACTTAATTTCACAACCTCATCTTTCCCCAAACATTCTGCAGTATCAATAACAGCGTGATGTTCTAGTGGTGAAGTAATAATATGGTTAACACCTAAATCACTAACAGCACTACGTAAAACCATGTTATCAGCTTCTGTTCCGCCTGCAGTAAAAAATATTTCAGATGGTGCAGCATTTATAAAAGAAGCTACCTTTTTTCTAGCTTGTTCAATTATAACTCTACTCTCTCTCCCTAATGAATGTATCGATGAAGGATTTCCAAAATTATTTTCTAAAATTGGTAACATTGCTTTTACAACTTGAGGGTCAATAGGTGTTGTTGCTGCGTTATCTAAATATATTTTCATTCTCTCTTTTGTCTGTTTCAAGTATTTTGCAAAAAAACTCTTTTAATCTTAATAAAGGTGCTCTTTTTTGAAGTTAAATTGGATTTCAAAAACTAAATTATTGCTTTAATGTCTGCTATAATCTTGTTTGCTAAAGCATCTGCCTTTTCCATCGAGCTACTTTCTGAGTAAATTCTAATAATTGGTTCTGTATTCGATTTTCGTAAATGAACCCATTCGTTAGCAAAATCAATTTTTACCCCATCAATTGTGTTTACTTGCTCATGTTTGTATTTTTCTTCCATTTTAACCAAAATATCGTCAACATTAATTTCTGGTGTTAATTCAATTTTGTTTTTAGAAATAAAATAATTGGGGTAAGAATTTCTCAATTCAGAACAAGTCATATTTGACTTTGCTAAATGAGTTAAAAACAGAGCAATACCAACTAACGCATCCCTTCCATAATGTAATTCAGGATAAATAATTCCTCCATTTCCTTCTCCTCCAATAACAGCATTTTGAGCTTTCATCATGTTTACCACATTTACTTCTCCTACTGCAGAAGCATAGTAAGTTCCTCCATTCGTTTCAGTAACATCTCTCAAAGCTCTTGTTGATGATAGGTTTGAAACGGCATTTCCTGGCGTATTTTTCATAATATAATCTCCAACCGCAACAAGCGTATATTCTTCGCCAAACATCTCTCCATTTTCAGAAACAATTGCCAATCTATCTACATCTGGATCAACCACAAAACCAACATCAGCTTTTTGAGCTTTAATTTGTGTAGCAATCTCTGTTAAATTCTCTGGTAGTGGCTCGGGGTTATGTGGAAATTGTCCATTTGGTTCACAATAAATTTCTAAAACATTATTAACACCTAAGGCTTTTAATAGAGCTGGAATAAAAATTCCACCTGTAGAATTTACACAATCAATCGCAACTTTAAATTTCTTATTTCGAATCGCATCTACATCCACCAACGGTAAATCTAAAACTGTCTGAATATGCTTTTGTAAATAAGTATTATCTTTTGTATAAGTCCCTAAATCATCAACATCTGCATAACTAAAAGCACTTTTTTCAGCCATTTCTAACACTTCTTCCCCATCTTCTCCTGATATAAATTCTCCTTTTTCATTCAATAACTTTAACGCATTCCATTGTTTTGGATTATGACTTGCAGTAAGTATAATTCCTCCATGAGCATTCTCCATTGGTACAGCTACCTCAACTGTTGGTGTAGTTGAAAAATCTAAATCAACAACATCAATTCCTAAACCTTGTAAAGTTCCTACAACTAAATGTTGCACCATTTCTCCAGATATACGAGCATCTCTACCTATCACAATTTTAGTTTTATCATTATTATTTCTTTGCTTTACCCATGTTCCAAAAGCAGAAGTAAATTTAACTATATCTAAAGGTGTTAAGCCTTCGTTTGGATTACCTCCAATTGTGCCTCGAATACCAGAGATTGATTTTATTAATGTCATTGATGTGTTTTTTAAGAATCCAAATTTAATTGAAATTAACCCAATACACAATAGTATTCACTTGTTTCCTTACTCTTTTAATTGTTAAATAAATGTTGAAAATATTTATTTAAAAAAGACTAGGGTAAAACGAAAGGCTTACCTTTGCATAAGTAGAGATGGAAGAAGATTTTGACCCATATTTTGATGAAAATGACGATGTTGAATTGTCTAATCGTTTTGAGCGGATGCTCGAAATGAATACACATTACTTTTTTGACGTTGAAGAATTTGAAAATTTGATTGACTATTACTTAGATCAAAACGATACTAAAAAGGCCAAACAAGTAATAGATTTTTCACTAACCCAACACCCTTCTTCTTCAGCTTTAAAGCTAAAACAAGCTCAATTTTTTACTGAGACTCATCAACCCAATAAAGCATTAGAGATTTTAAATACTGCTGAAAGTTTAGAGCCATACAACTCTGAAATCTACTTAACAAAGGCTAATATTTTTAGTCAAATTCGTCAACATAATAAGGCTATTGAAAATTATTTTAAAGCAGTTAAATTAGTTGACGACAAAAATGAAAAGGCAAATATTTACATCAATATCGCTTTTGAATATGAAAATATAAGTCAGTTTGATAAAGCAGTTAACATTTTAAAAGAATTATTGAAAGATAATCCTGAAAATGAAACTGTACTTTATGAAATTGCTTTTTGTTACAATTTAAAGAATGATACTGAAAATAGCATTAAGTTTTTCAACGACTTCTTAGAAGATTATCCATACAGTTATACGGCTTGGTTTAATTTAGGAATAGCATACAACAAAGCAGAATTGTATGAAAAATCTGTTGATGCTTATGATTTTGCTATAGCCATAAAAGAAGATTTTGCTGCGGCATACTTTAACAAAGCAAACTCTCTTGCCTTATTAGCGAAGTATAACGAAGCAATTGAAATGTTTCAAGAAACTTTTAAAATTGAAGAACCGGATTCATCAACATACTATTATATTGGTGAATGTTATGAGAAATTAGAAGATTACCTTTTAGCCGAAAAAAATTACCTAAAAGCCATTAAAGTTGATGATTATTGTGCTGATGCTTATGCTGGTTTAGCTGTGGTTAACGAATATCAAAATAAAGATAAAGCAGCATTAGAATTTATAAAAAAAGCTATTGATTTAGAAATAACCAATTCTGAATTTTGGTATATCTATGGCGACATTCTAGCTAAAACTGAAGATACAGAAGAAGCTGTAATTGCTTATTACAAGGTAATGGATTTAGACCCTGGCAATGAAGAAGTTTGGCTTGATTTATCTGAAGTTGTAAAGAAAAATGAAAGCTTAAACAAAGCCATTTTATTTCTTTATGAAGGTTTAGAAAAACAACCTACAAATTATGAAATATACGCTCGTTTAACTGCCTTATTATTAGAAGCTGGTAAAATTAACGATGCCATAGATCATTTAAACATAGCTTTGACAGCTAATAAAGAACTCGAAAAGGAACTTATTGAATACTACCCTAATGCAATTTTATTTCCTGCAATTGTAGAAACATTAGAAAATTATAAAAAATAAAATGAATTTCGAATTACCACACATCCCTCAACGAGGAGAAAGTCCTAGACAAGTTGGTTTAACAATGATGATGGACAAAGGATTAAGTTGGAGACAAGCTGAGAATTTTGTTGACTGTTCAGCACATCTTACAGATGTAGTTAAACTAGGATTTGGTACATCATATGTATCAAAAGATTTACAAAAAAAGATAGATATTTATAAAGCCGCTGGTTTAAAAGTTTATGTTGGCGGAACTCTATTTGAAGCTTTTATAGCTCGTGGTATGTTTGATGACTATCGTAGGCTGATGGATAAATTTAAATTAGACACTTGTGAAGTATCAGATGGATCTATCGTTTTACCTCACATTAAAAAGTGTGAGTACATTTCAACATTAGCAAAAGATTATACTGTTTTCTCAGAAGTTGGTTCAAAAGAAGCTGGTATTTTAATTAGTCCATCAAAATGGATTAAAATGATGCAAAATGAATTAAAAGCAGGTTCTTGGAAAGTAATTGCTGAAGCTAGAGAAAGTGGAAACGTTGGTATTTATAGACCAAACGGCACTGCACATGTTGCACTAGTAAATAAAATTATATCAAAAGTAAAAGTTGAAAATATACTGTGGGAAGCTCCGCAGAAATCACAACAGGTTTGGTTTATTAAGCAATTTGGACATAATGTAAACTTGGGAAATATTGCTCATAATGAAGTAATTCCTTTAGAATGTTTAAGATTAGGATTACGAGGAGATACCTTTTTTGATAATCTACCAGAAGAAATGGTTCAAGAATTTAAATAAATTTGGCTTTTATTAAATTGTTTAAAATGAAACAAATTACTCCTCAAGAGCTAAAAGCTATGATAGACAACAATGAAGATATTGAATTAATTGATCTTCGTGAAATCTACGAATATGAAGATTACAACATTAACGGTAAGCATATTCCTCTTGGGGAGGTAATGAACAACCTTGATAAAATTGATACCTCTAAACCTGTAATTTTTTGTTGTCAATCAGGTAAAAAATCTAAAGCAATAATTATTGCACTAACTAAGAAATTAAACACAGATAATATTTATTCTTTAGTTGGTGGTATTACAAACTACTACGCAGAAATTGAGGCTTAACTTCTTATGAAACGTTCTTTAAAAGATTACTTGTTAATTAGTGCTAAAGGTATTGCCATGGGAGCCGCCGATGTTGTCCCTGGTGTTTCTGGTGGTACAATTGCATTTATAACAGGTATTTACGAAGAATTACTATCAACCATTAGTTCAGTAAACTTAGAAAGCTTAAAAGTTTTAAAAAATGAAGGACTAAAAGGATTTTGGAATCATGTAAATGGTAATTTTTTAGTTGCTCTTCTTTTAGGTATTGGTATTAGTATTGCCTCTTTAGCTAAATTAATTACTTATCTTCTTACACATCATGATATACTATTGTGGTCTTTCTTTTTTGGACTTATTATTAGCAGTATTTATTTAGTGGGTAAAACCATAAAGAAATGGGATGCTAAAAAAATTATTGCTTTACTTATTGGTACAGCAATTGCTTTTTATATCACTATTTTACCTCCAATGGAAAACCCTGATGCGCTTTGGTTTGTATTTCTATCTGGAGCAATCGCAATTTGTGCAATGATTTTACCTGGTATTTCAGGTAGTTTTATCTTATTACTTCTAGGTTCTTACGAGTTGGTTTTATCTGCAATTAGAGATGTTAAGCTTTCTGTCATTGCTGTTTTTGGTGTTGGGTGCGTTGTAGGATTACTTTCTTTTTCAAAGCTCCTCAATTGGATGTTTAAAAAATATCACGACTTAACAATTGCTTTATTAACGGGATTTTTAGTGGGTTCATTAAATAAAATATGGCCTTGGAAATTGACAACAAATTTTAGAATAAACTCCCATGGCGAAGAAGTTCCTTTTTTGCAAGAGAACATACTCCCAACTAATTATAATGGAGACCCTCAAATTTTACTAGCAATACTAATGGCTATAGTTGGGTTGGCTCTTATTGTTGCAATGGAAAAAGTTGCTGCTAAGAAATAAATTAATTAGGGAAAAGTTATTCCTCTATAATTATTTACTGCTACAGGCCTTAAACTAGAATTATAGTTTTCATTTATTACTCGAATAAATTCATTCGCAATTATTGCATTCCCTCTAGAATTTGGATGTAATCCATCTAAAGAATATGCTCCACCTTCTATATATTTAGTACTATAATTTACACCATCGTAAGACATTCCTGAAGTTAATTCTCCCATAAAGCTATACATATTAACTACAGGAAATCCATGAGCACTTGCTGATGCAATTATTTGAGCATTTAAAAGATTAATATGGTTTTTAGCAACCACAACCTCGTCTTTATCTAAAACGTGTTGATGTGGTAAAGGATTAGCTGAAGTTAAGCCTGTTCCTTCTTTAATTAAGGATGAAGCAGATAATAACATTAAATCTTCTGGAACAGCTTTTCTAATAATTGTAGTATCTACACCTTCTTTAATCCAAATGTCTTTACCTACCGCTTCTAAAGTTACTGTTGTAAATAATGGGCTTTCTGTAAAATCAAGAATAGTTGCACAAACACCTTGTGCTCCCATATTCTTAAAAACATCTAATAGCGTATCATACTTTTCTCTAAACTCTCCAACATCTGTTAAGACTGCAAATCCACCTTTTTCATCTCCACCGCCCTTTGCCCAACTCATAATATCATTTATACCCAACCAATTGGTAAAAAAGGTAGCATTACTATTTTTAACTTGTTCAATATATTCTATTCTATTACTCATAGTTCCCCAATTTAAAAACCGTCCATAAGAATTCATTGGTTCTCCTGCAACCCCATTCCATGAAGAAACTGGAGTAGTACCTCCTTGAGCTCCACCTCCCAAATAAATATACTCAGCAGGCATCATTCCGACAATATTTCTTAGGTTTAATCCACCTACACCAAGATTATTATATTTTATAGTTTTATCAGCCCATGTTGTATAAGTGAGGTCATAATCTATTGCTTGAGGATCATTTGTTGTTATTTTACGATCATAGTTTTTAATTACCGTAATTTCTCCATTTCTATACTCCAAGTGCATATAACCAGATCCAGTACCTGAAACTAATGGTTGAACAAAATTTGTTCCCATTTGGGTAGCAATTATGGATGGGTAAGAATTCTGTTGTTGACCAAATTCGTTATGCAATCCTCCATCCTGTAGTCCTTGTGTATAAGAATCTCCTACAGAAATAAATGTTGAAAAATTAGCTGACCCAGGAGCATTCTCAAATTCATCAAAATCTGTTTTCATACAAGAAATTAATGTTAAAGAACAAAAGATGTATAATAAAATTTTCATTTCTTTAAGGGATTAATCAATAGATGCTGGAGTTTCTTTTTTAGATGCTCCAAATTTCATATTTACACCTATACCATAAACATTAACTTTTCTATTATATTTAGCCGAAAAACCTGCTGCATCTAGAGATGCTTCTCTTGTTGCACTTTGTCTGATATATGAAAAGTCTATTGTAATTTTTTCACTTACTTTATAGCCCAATCCTGCAGTATATGCAACTTGTGTTACTCCAGGTAATTCAGGACTTAAATAACCATCTTTTATAGGCGTATTATCATAATATAAACCAACTCTTGCACTATACTTATTCTTATAGGTAAAATCAACACCAACACGATGTGTCATTGTATTTTCCCAATCTTTAGTGGTCTTAGAATCTGGTGTATCATTATTGGCAAAATCAAAATTTAATGTATCATAACTTGACCAGCTAGTATAATTAAAATCATAAGCTAATTCAACAGAATAGTTTTCTTTAGTGTGTTTAACGCTAAATCCTACTGTAAAAACTGAGGGTAATGTGATTTTAGATACAAATGTTGTTTTAGAGGGAAATTTATCTTGTAACGAAACAGGAATATCGGTAAAAGTTGCCTCTCCATTAGCTAAATCAACAGCCATTTTTGAACGGTAACTAACTCCTAATCTAAAATCGGTAGTAGATGTTTCTTTTTTTATAGAAAATAGATTTGAAAAAATACCCACATTATAACCAACTCCATCTCCACTTCCTTTTAAGTGAGCTTGTCCTTCAGTTGTAGTTGAAGAACCAACAGGCACTCCTTTTTCAGTTGAAAATGTACCCATTCCATAAACAAAACCAGCCCCAACACTAATTTTCTCATGAATTTTATATGATAAAGTGGGTTGAAACATAAATGTTTTAAGCGAAATGTTTTGAATAATAAATCGTCCTTGCCAATCATCCTCAAATGAAGAGGATGAACCAAATTGATTATTAACCAAAAAACCAATACTTACCTTATCGTTTAATTCTCCTGAATAATAAAAATGAAACGGAGTAGCATTCGGTGATGTTTGATTGATGTTTGCCGTTTCAGGTGTTTGCAAAGAAACAGAAGGTGTAATATAATTAAACCCGGCTGTAAAATTATGCCCTGATAAATTACTCATCCCACCTGGATTAAAAAACACGGTGCTTGCATCAGAACCAATACCTGTAAAAGCTCCTCCCATAGATATAGCCTTTATACCCTGCACATTAAGCTGAAAGCCACCTGCATTCATAAATACAGGTGACAGAATTAAAGCTAAAATTATTATTCGTTTCATAAAACTCTTTTTGTTTTATAAACTAACTCTTATTAAGTAGTTTATTTATTCACTATAAATTTCTTTGTAACAACTTTATTTTCAATACTAAATTGATAAAAATATACGCCATTTGATAAACTTGTTGCATCAAGTTTATAAGTATTCTTACCTTTTTGAGCTCCCAAAACATCAGATAGAACAAGTTCTCCTAATATGTTTCTAACTTGAATAGAAACATTACCATAATTAGGCATATTGTATGTTATTGTAGAATAATTTTTTACAGGGTTAGGTGCATTTTGTGAAATTGAAAAAGTTAAATTATCCACCTCATCAACACCAACAGTATTAACAACTTCAATAAAATAATAATCTACAGAGTAAGGTTGACTTTGAGGTAATCCAGCAACTGTAGCATAAGATGTTCCTGATACAAGAATAGGATAAGTCCCTTCATCTCCTGCTTGTGGTGTTCCTTGAACAATCATACAACTGGTAGTTCCTCCAGGAAATTGGAAATTCAAATTATTAAAGTTTTCAGCCATAATTGTAAATCCAGGAGGTAATCCTGTTACATTTTCAACTACTATGCTATCAATAGGTACTGTTGTACATGGAAATCCTGGTATTATTTCAACACAAGTATCAGCAGGAGCAATAACTGTAATTGTTTGCGAATAAGCCTGCCCAACATAAGCAACTGCCATATTGGTAGCACTATCTGGATAAACTCCAACAGCAGTAAATGCTCCATCAGGAGTACAGTTTTGAGCCATTAATAATGAAACAGCAAATGTGCTCATTAAAGAAAGTAAAGTTTTTTTCATATTATATAATTTTAGTTTAAGTGTTAGGGTAATATTACCCCGTTATAATTAGATACAATTACCGGTGGTATTTTTGCATCATAATATTCGTTTATAGTTTTAATAAATTTATTTGCAATTATTGCATAACCTCTCGTATTTGGATGCACTCCATCAAGTGAAAATGCACCACCTTCAATGTACTTTGTAGTATATTCTACTCCGTCAAAATTAAGACCCGATTTTAATTCATCTAAATAAGAATACATGTCAACAAAAGCAAAACCATGTTTAGCAGCTAAGGCTCTAATATGCTCATTGTAAGCTGTAGATCTACTTTGTGCTAATATTTTTTCATCTTTATCCAACACACTGGTATGAGATAAGGGGTTTGCTTCTATTAATCCTATTCCTACTTTTAATGAGTCTTGAGCAGTAAGTAATAATAAGTCTTCAGTTGTTGCTTTTCGAACAAGTCCTGGGTTATTAGCATAAGGACCTTCAGTAATCCAAACATCAGCACCAACAGATTCTAATGTAATCGTATTAAAATAAGGAATAGTGGTAACATTAGGAATAGTTGCACAAATACCTTGAGCTCCCATCGCTTTAAAAGCGGTTAATACTGAATCATATTTATTTCTAAATTCTGTAGGGTCAGTTAATTTATAAAAATAACGGTTAAAATCTTCTCTATACCCATCATCACCTCCACCGGTACTCCACCCTAAAACATCA